>CAXRHS010001076.1:0-5912 GCA_964230235.1 Myxococcota bacterium | reverse complement strand
CCGCGATGCGGCGGTGGAGGCCAGGATGCGCGCCGAGCACACCGCGGCGGCCCGCGACGACGAGTTGGCCCGGTTGCGCCAGGAGCTGGCGACGACCCACGCAGCGCTTGCGCAGGCCAACGCCAACGCGGCCGCCATGAGCGCGCAAGTGACCGCGGCGGAGTCGGCCGCGGACGCGCGCCGACGAATCAGTGCCGATGCGGCGCGCAGCCTGCAGGCCATCGCTGCGATGCTGGACAGCTGATCAATCCAGCACAAAGCGGGCGCGGCGGACCTGGGGTGCGCCGCAGCTAATCCTTGCAATTCAAGGATCTGAACAAAGGGTGGGTGCGTGACAGGCCGGTGACCTTGGGGTCTTGAGGCGGTCGACGGGTGGGCCTAGCTTGCGGGCTACGGTACCAACCAGGCACCGCAGGAGACCGCCCATGGATCTCGCCCACCACGACCTGGCCGTGGCGTTCGCGCCGTACAAAGACAAGCTGCACCAGTTGCGCGCCCACGACGCCGACTTCGCTGATCTGGTGCGCCAATACGAAACCGTCGACGCCGCCATCACCGCCGCCGAGCAAGGCGTCGAACCGCACGACGACCGCTTCGTCGAAGAACTCAAGGTGCGCCGCGTCCACGTCAAAGACCGGGTGTTTGCGCGGCTGCGCGCGGAGTCTTGAGCGCGACTGCTGGCGGGTTCGCAGCACGCCAACCTGGTCAGCGATGTGCGCCCATGGCGCTGCTGGTGAGTCGCTAGCTTGCGGCTCCCTTGGGGGCCCGTGGGCGGCAATGCCGATCTACACGAGCGCGGAGCGCAGCGGCGAGTCGACTTGCAAAGTCGCGAGCTTGCGACCAACTAGACAAGCAAAGGGCGCACGCAAGAAATTGCCCAATTTCTTGCGAGCCCTGGGGCATGTCCAAGAACAACCAAGTCGCCCTCGGGACGAGGCGGAGCGGCGAGTCGACTTGCAAAGGCGCGAGCTTGCGACCCACTGAGCAAGCAAAGGGCGCACGCAAGAAATTGCCAGATTTCCTGCAAGCCCTACCGCCAGGTCCCCAGCCCGACCATCAGTTTGAGGAAGCGCGAGCCGCCGACCTCGACCAGTTCGCCACCGACACCCCAGCGACCGGCACTGCCGCGCGCAAAGGTGTAGGCGAGGCCGGCGCGCGCCTGATCAGCGAACGGCGCCAGGGTGCCGCTGCCTTGCTTGCGGATGGCGTCGGCGAACTTGAGCCAGATCGGCTCGTACCACGCCATCGCCCAGCCGTCACCGATCTTGGCCGCGAGGTGAACCCGGCCCACCAGGTCGAGCGCGCTCGATAGATTGTCGCCAAAACGCGACACCCCGGCACCGCCGCCGAGCGCCAACTGAAAAGAACTGCTGCCGAATTGGCGCAGGTACAGCATGTCCAACGTCAGCGCAAAGCCACCTGGCGACACGTAGCCAATCTCAAAGCGGGTCCACTGGGCGAAATCGCGGGCGGTTGTGCCGAGCGTGGCCGACACATCGGCGCCCCAATCCAGCTTCGCAGGCCCCGGTTCGCGAACGGAGTTGTAGGCGAACCCCACGAAACTGAGCACCGGCCGGCTGCCAGAGGCCTCGCCACTGTCCGGTGTGGCGGGCGGGTCATCGCGTCTGGCCGGCGGGGTGTACCGCGGCGGCGGCGTGTACCGCGGCGGTGACGTGCGCGGCGGCGGGGTGTAGGCCGGCGCGGGCGCCGTCCACGCCATTGCACAACAAGCGGCAACGTGCGCTTGAATCGCAGCGGCGAACGTGGATGGGTTGCTGCACAACTGGCTGCGGTCGACGCCGGCCGTGCGCAACACCTTGAGCCGCACCTTCTCGAACACTTTGGGGTCGCCAATCCCGTAGTCGTCGTCCCAACCGGCGGGCGCCGCGGCCACCTCATCTGCAGGGGCGGTCTTGCCGGCGGTGATCGCCAGCGCAAGCCAGTTTTCGCCTGCGGGGCCGGCAGCGGGAACGACCTTGGCGATCCACGTGAAAGCGACCTTGACTTGCCCCAACTCGCGCACGCTGGACCCGCTGCGTTGCCGCCGCATCGCCATGCCCGGTTCTGCAATCAGCAGGTTTTCGCCGTCGTCCACCGCCGCCATGCCGTGGTCTTCGACCGAGGCTGCGCCAATCTTGCGCATCTGCTCTGCCGTCTTGGCGCGCACTGGCCCCAGCCACGCCAGCACCGAAGGCGAGGGCGCCGCGGCTGGTGGCGGCGGTGCCGCAGGTGTCGACCCGAGCGGACCCGGCGACACGGAGGGAGGCGGCCGCGTGCCGCCCGTCGGCGGCGGTGGCGGGATGGGCTTGGGCGTCGGGGCGCTGGGCGGCGGGATGTCGCCCATGCTGGTCGACTGCGCGCGCGCCACCGTGGGCAGGGTCAGGCATGCCAGCGTGCAAATCGCGAGATACCTCATTAATTCCTCGGCATTTACAGCAAGGTCAGCTGGTCGCCCGGTCGGGGCGGCGGCTGAAACAGGTGGGTCGGCGGCGGCGGCCAGGCGGCGTCGAGACCCAGTTTGCGCACGGCAACCTCAAACCGGCGCTGCAAAAGCGTGGCATAGGTCCCCTGACCGCGCATGCGCAAGCCAAACTCCGCCTGATTGAGACCGCCGCCGCGGGTCTGGCGCAGCAATTCGAGGACCCTGGCCTTGCGATCCGGGTAGTGGTCCTGCAGCCAGGTATCAAACAGGTCTTTGATTTCGTACGGCAAGCGCAACAGGATGTAGCCGGCGCGCTGCGCACCTGCCGCCTTGGCAGCGTGCAGAATGGCTTCAAGCTCGTGGTCATTGAGCCCCGGGATCATCGGCGCTGCCATCACCCCGACAGGTACGCCCGCCCCGGCCAACGCTGCGATGACTTCCAGGCGCCGACCTGGCGCAGCCGTGCGCGGCTCAAGCCGGCGCTGCAACGTTGCGTCCAAGGTCGTCACCGACACGTAGCCGCGGCAGATTCCCACGCGACTGGCCTCGGCCAGCAAGTCGAGGTCGCGAACCAGCAGCGCCGACTTGCTGATGAACCCGAACGGATGCTTGAACGCGATCAGCACTTCGAGCAACTGGCGGGTGATGCGGCGCTCGCGCTCAATGGGCTGCCAGGCGTCGGTATTGGCGCCGACCAGCACCAGCGCCGGCTTGTAGCCGGGCTTGCGCAGCTCAGCCTCCAGCAGCCGCGGCGCGTCGGGTTTGGCGAACAGGCGCGACTCGAAATCCAGGCCCGCGGACAGGCCAAGAAAGCCGTGCGAAGGCCGAGCGTAGCAATACACGCAGCCATGCTCGCACCCTCGGTAGGGATTGAGCGTGCGGTCGAAGTCCAAGTCTGGCGATTGGTTGTAGGTCAGCGCCGACTTGCCATGCTCGTCCGCGATGGCCGTCGGCGGCAATGCGGGCGCTTCGGCCTCGCCCCAGCCGTCGTCGAACGCCTGCGTCTGGCGCGGCTCGAAGCGACCCGCTGGATTGCGCAGCGTGCCGCGGCCATGCGCGGCGGTGGCGCCCAGGCCGAGCGGATCGGCGATGCGGGCGTTCACGGCGCTCCCGCATGGGTTACGGCGTGGCGGATAATCGCCTGCAGGCGCACGGGCACGCGATCGCCTTGCAGCGACGCACACGTCGCGACGGCGGTGCGCAGCGTGTTGCACCGCCGCGCGCAGTTTGGGCAAGTCTGCAGGTGCTGCTGCATCCGCGCGCAGGTCTCGGGCGCGATGTCCCCCTCCAGGTGGCGGCTGTACAGTCGGCCGATGTCCGGGCAGCCACTGCCGTGGTCTGCGCTGGGCTCCAGCAGCGGCGCAAGGCGGTCGCGAACCTGCAGGCGCGCGCGGTGCAGACGGGTCTTGACGGTAGCCACTGGCATCCCAAGCAGTTCGCTGACTTCGGGTGCGGTCAGCCCTTCTATGTCGCGCAGCACCAGCACTTCGCGGTAGGCCGGCGCCAACTGCGCCATCGCCGCGGCGACCTCGGCCGCCAGTTGCCGGTCGCGCAGCAGGTCATCCGCAGGGTCGGCGCGGTCCGTCAGCGCGTCGTCGAACGCGGCGGCTGGTTCATCCACGCGGACGACATGCGCAGCGTCGGGACGTGCCCTGCGCCTCTGGCGCCGACAGTTGCTGCGGGCGATGGCAAACAGCCAGGTCGGCAGCGCGCTTTGGCCGCGAAACGACGGCAAGGCCCGAGCCGCGGTCAACAGCGTCTCTTGCACGACGTCATCGGCGTCCGCGGCATGGCGGCACATCTGGGCGGCAAACCGGGCGATGCGCGGCGCCTGTTCGGCGAGCAGGGCCTCCAGCGCGCGGGCATCGCCTTGTTGGGCGCGGGCGAGCAGGTCGGCAGAAGTTCGGGCAGAGGCGGCCATGGCGGCAAGGTACGCCGAATTGCCTCGTTGGCGCAAGCGCTACAACGCACCCCCCCATTGTTCAGATCCATGAGATGTTTCGTATTTCACCATCACGCCATTGTGCCGACTGGTACGGGCTCGGCTGAGCCGCCACGGGCGCGAACTAGATCCCCCCCTTTGTTCAGGTCCATGACATTTATCGTCAAATCGACTCGGTCGTGATCGCGGTGAATCCTTTTGCCGCCGCGCTGCCTCCAACGGGACAAGCCGCAGCGATTCACCGCGGCCCGGGAGATTTGAAGCATGTGTCGTCGCATTTCGTGTTCAACTTGTGGCAAACCAACCTACGCGGGCTGTGGGGCCCACATCGAGCAGGTCTTGGCCGATGTGCCCGAGGCCAAGCGCTGCCAATGCCGCCAGAAGCCGGTGACCAGCGCGCCAACCGCGCAGACCACGCCGTGGTGGTCATTCGGCCGCAAAACCCAGGGCAAATAGGAGGTCATCATGACGAACAGACCCTTGCGAATCGTGATCGTCGGCGGCGTAGCCGGCGGTGCGAGCGCGGCCGCCAAAGCCCGCCGAACCAATGAGCACGCCGAAATTACCCTCTTTGAGCGCGGCCCGCATGTCTCGTTTGCCAACTGCGGGCTGCCCTACTACGTGGGTGGCGACATTGCCAAGCGCGACGCACTATTGCTGCAATCCCCCGACACCTTCTGGCGCCGCTTTGCCGTCAAGGTCCACGTGCACCACGAGGTCGTCCACATCGACCGCCAGGGCAAGCAGGTGCAGGTGCGCAACGTGCTGACCGACGAGAAGTCGTGGCACCCCTACGACAAGCTCATCTTGTCGCCCGGCGCGGGCGCCATCGTGCCCCAATTGCCCGGTCTGCCCGCACGCAACGTGTTTACCGTCAAGACCGTGCCCGACTCCGATGCGATCCTGGCGTGGTTGCAGGATGCCGGGCCGACCCACGCCGTGGTCGCTGGCGCCGGCTTTATCGGCCTGGAGACCGCAGAAGCCCTGCACCGCCGCGGCCTGCACGTCACCGTGGTCGAGCTGCAGCCGCAAGTGCTGCCGGCCTTTGATCCGGACATGGCCGCGTTTGTGCAGGCGCAGTTGCAGCGCCAGGGCATCGCGGTGATCACGGGCCATGCCCTGGCCGGCTTTGAGACCGAGCAGCGCGACGGCGCAACGGTCGTGCGCTCGGCGCGCCTGGACGATGGCACCGTGCTGGCCGCCGACGTCGTGGTGTTGTCGATCGGCGTGCGGCCGGAACTGCGCCTGGCCCGCGACGCCGGCCTGGCCATCGGCGCGACCGGTGGCATTGCCGTTGACGATCGGCAGCGCACCAGCGATCCCGACATCTACGCGGCCGGCGACGCCGTCGAGGTCGTGCACCGCGTGACTGGCCTCAAGGTGCGCATGCCGCTGGCTGGGCCGGCCGGCAAACAGGGTCGGGTGGCAGGAGCCAACGCGGCCGGGGGCGACCTGCGGTTTCCCGGCGCTTTGGGCACCGCAATTGTCGAAACCATGGGCATTACCGCCGCCAAGACCGGGCTGTCCGAGCGCGAGGCCTTGGCCGCC
>CAXRHS010001075.1:0-3272 GCA_964230235.1 Myxococcota bacterium | reverse complement strand
CACCGTCAACTTTTGCGCGATGGTGGTGTTGGGGATGACGGTGGCCGCATTCGGGCGGCGGCTGCAGACCGAGACCCTGAGCCGCGGCGTGGGCTGGCTGCTGGCGACGGCGCTGGTGACCGCGGTGGCGATTCCGACCATGGCGCAGCGGCTGGATCGCACTTTGACCGGCAGGGCCCCCAAGCTCGGTGAACTCGGCAACCGCAAGGCAGAGCAAGCGGCGCGCCTCGACCTGCTGCGGCCGTGCCTGGGCCAGTGCATCGCAGGCCTTGTCTACACGCCCGAACAGACCGCCAAAGGCCCGGCGCTCGACTTCGGCCCGGTCGGCAAGGGCGCGGCCTACCGGGTGTTGGCGGTGGATTTGACCTGTCCGCATTGCCGGCGCGAGTTGCGCAGCCACAGCCTGCCCGCGCTCGGCGCCGCGTTGACAGCAAAAGGCCCGCCGGTGCAGGTGGTCCTGCGCCCGCGCGCACAACACTGCAATGCGGCCTCGCCCAACAAGGTGCTTGGCGCCCGCATGTGCCAGGCCAACGCCGCGCTGCTATGCGCCTACAAGGCCAACCCGGCCGCAGCGGTCGCCTATCTGGACACCGAGCTCAAGCTGCCAAACGAAGACGCCTACCTGGACCGCGAGGGCTGGCTGCGCAAGAACGTGGGCGGCGCGACGGCCGATTGCCTGCTCTCCGAAAACGCCAACGGTTTCAAAGGGCTGAAAGCGCTGGCGCAGACGGGCGAGGCCTGGCAGGTTGCTGCCGCCAAGGCGCACCGCGAATGCACCAAGGGCATCGACGATGGCCCGCGAGCGGAAGACATCGCTTGGTGTTTCACGGGTTTGCCGGGCATGGCGGTCGTTCGGCCAGGCTCAGCCTTGCCAATGCGCGGTGCGCCCGCCGATCCCGACTTCGTGCGCAATGCCAGTCGCGAGGCGGAGTTCCGGTGGTCGCTGCTCGACCCGTGCCTGTAGGAGGAAGCCATGGGCAATGCCCGCACTTGGACGATTGCGGTGGTGCTGCTGCTGGTGCTGGCGGCAGTCGGCCTGGTGTTGTTTGCCCGCGGCACCCAGGCTTGCGGCGACGGCACCTGCGCCGAGGGCGAATCGATGGTGTCGTGCGCGCTGGACTGCCCAGGAACTTGCGGCGACGGCTTTTGCAACCCAGACGGCGAGAACATCGCCACCTGCCCCGCCGACTGCACGCCTGCGCGCGCGCCAACGGCTGCGCCAGTCGCCCCGCCCATGCCAGCGGCGCCGACGGCCTCAAGTGCAGAGCCGGCTGCCGCACCTGTGCCAGAAGCCGCTGCGCGCGCGGGCGAGTCCGACCCTGCCGTGCCCGGCGCTCGCTGTGGCGACGGTACTTGCCAGGCCGGCGAAAGCGGCAAGTCGTGCCCCAGCGACTGCCAGCCGCCCGGGCGCTGTCGCGACGAGGCGTTTCGCAAGATCGTCGCGCAAGTCGTCAAAAGCTGCGCCGACGGCTGCAAGTTTGAGTCCAAGAACCCGGTGGTCGGGATCAGCGAGGCACAGTTTCGGGCGCTGTTCGAGCGCGCCGGCGACAAGGGCATCGGCGTCCAGTTCGCGATCTTCGGCTGCAACATCTGGACACCGGATGGCAAAGACTGCTGGGGCTATGACGCCCACTACACCGAGCCGGCGACCTGCCCGCCCGACACCAACTATGCGTGTGCCTCCAAGAGCGAAGGCGGTGTCTGCAACCCAGCCGGCGCCCAAGCGGCCTGCAAGAAGTACGCGGGCGCCATCGAAGACGGGGTGACCAGCTTCGTCAAGCAGTGGCGTGAAGCCAGGTACATGCTGCTGCTCGGCACCGCCAGCCGCACCGGCAACGACGACCGCGGGTCCGGCGGCATGAGCCAGGCCAACAAGGACCTCGCGCTGGTCCGCGCGGCCAATGTCGAGGGCTTGATCGACCGTCTGCGCGGCGAACTGGAACAGGTCAAGGAACCCGTGCTGTTCAAAAGCTACAAGGTGGTGCTCGACAACACCAAGCAGTTTTTTGATTCCGCTGGGTTCAAGAAGCTGGTCGGCGCGCAGATGAGGGCGGGCAAGGACGGCGGCTTCAAGCCGACGACGGACAATGCCATCAACAGAAGCGTGATGATGATTGCGGTGGGGTGCGATCTGAGCGGCGAGGATGTGGGGGAGAAGTAGGCACTTTTGCCTCAAATGGGTCGCTGGCATTGCGCGATCGCAACACGCCGCCGCGCCAACCAAACGGCCACGACGAGCAAGGCCGTCCACGCTCCGACACCGCCGCGGCCTGTGCCGGCTACACACCCACTATCCTGCGCCGCGGGCTTGCTGACCGCAGCTCCCGGCACGCTCAGCCCGGCGTCCGCGCCGCCGACCGCCCCGCCACCGCCCTGCCCTACGCCCTCGGTATCTGCGACAGCCGCGGAGCTAGACTCGGCGCCAGCGCCCTCCGCCTTGGCAACGTCACTAGCGGCCACAGCATCGCCCGGCGCGGTGTCGCCCGCTGTACCGCCATCCTGGCCCGCGCCGCCGTCACCGGTTGCATCCGCCAGCCCGGGATCCGGCTCCGGCGGGTCGTCGCACACGTCGCCAATGCCGTCGCCATCGGCATCGGTCTGGCTCGCATCAGCCACCAGCGGGCAGTTGTCGTCGGCGTCCGGCACACCGTCGTTGTCGCTATCCGGGTCGCAAGCGTCGCCCTTGCCATCGTTGTCGATGTCAGTCTGGGTGGCGTTGTCGGCCAGCGGACAGTTGTCGACGGTGTCGGCCACGCCGTCGCCGTCGTCGTCGCCGTCGCACGCGTCGCCCAAGGTGTCGCCATCGGTGTCGGTCTGGGTGGCGTCGCTGGCCCAAGGGCACACGTCGCTCACATCCGGTTCGCCGTCGCCGTCCTTGTCGTCGTCGCAGACGTCGCCCAGCTTGTCGCCGTCGAAGTCCTTTTGATCAGGGTTGACCTCCGTCGGGCAGTTGTCCTTGGCATCCAGCAGCTTGTCGTTGTCGTCGTCGGTATCGCAGTCATCGCCCTGCTTGTCGCCGTCGCTGTCGGTCTGCGCGCTGTTCTTGACGAGCGGGCAGTTGTCGGTGGCATCGGGAACGCCATCGCCGTCGTCGTCGGTCTCGCAGGCGTCGCCTTTGCCGTCCTTGTCGGTGTCGACTTGATTGGCGTTGGCAACGAGCGGGCAGTTGTCCTTGGCGTCCAATACCTTGTCGTTGTCGTCGTCGTCGTCGCAGGCGTCGCCCTTGCTGTCTTTGTCGGTGTCGAGCTGGCTCGGGTTGGCGACCAGATCGC
>CAXRHS010001074.1:0-2041 GCA_964230235.1 Myxococcota bacterium | reverse complement strand
CCGTCGATCGCGTTCTGGGTGGCATAGCGGATCAGGCCGCGCGGATAGCCGACCTTGTCCATCACTTCGTTGCAGGCGTCGATGCAGGCGCCGCAGGCGATGCATTCGTACTGCAGGCCGTTGCGGATGTCGATGCCGGTCGGGCAGACCTGCACGCAGATGGTGCAGTCGATGCAGTCGCCCAGTTGCTCCGGCGCGAATTTCGGCAGCGGGTCGGCGTCGAGGCGATGGGCGAGGATCGAGGTGTTGCCGCGCGCCGCGACCAGGTTGTCGGCGGCGGTGTGGTGGTGCGCCGCGCGGAACACGTAGTCGTAGGCGGTGGCCTTGTCCAGCAGGCCGCGCGCGCGCTCGAGCACGGTGGCCAGGCTGCCCTTCTTCCGCGGCCCGCGCGGTTCGCCGCGCATCGGGTCGTAGGCGATGATCAGGGTGTTGCGGTCGAACATCGCGCTCTGGAAGCGCGCATACGGGCACATGTACTTGCACACCTGCTCGCGCAGGAAGCCGGCGTTGCCCCAGGTCGCCAGGGCGTAGAACAGCACCCAGAAGGTTTCCCAGCCGCTCCAGTCGAAGGGCACGGCGCGCGCGGCCAGCTCGCGGATCGGCGTGAAGAAGCCGACGAAGGTGAAGCCCGTCCACAGCGCGAACAGCAGCCACAGCGCGTGCTTGCTGCCGCGTCGACGCAGTTTCTCGCCGGTCCAGGGCGCGCTGTCGAACTTGATGCGCTTGTTGCGGTCGCCCTCGGTCCACTGCTCGATCCAGATGAACACTTCGGTCCACACCGTCTGCGGGCAGGCGTAGCCGCACCACAGGCGGCCGGCCAGCGAGGTGAAGAAGAACAGCGCCATGCCGGCGATGATCAGCAGCAGGGCGAGGAACACGAAATCCTGCGGCCAGAAATTCAGGCCGAACACATGGAACTTGCGCGCCGGCAGGTCGAACAGCACCGACTGGCGTCCGTCCCAGTGGATCCACGGGAACACGTAGTACATGCCCAGCAGCACCCACACCGCGATCGCGCGCAGGCGCTGGAAGCGCCCATCCACGTCGCGCGGATGGATCTTCTTCTCGCTGACGTACATCGACTGCGCGTCTTCGGCGAGCTGGATGGGGATCTTCTTGGTCATGGCCGGTGGGGGACCGTTGTTGTCAGCGTGGACGCACGCGGACGCGGCGTCAGTCGCCCTTGAGCGCGCGATTGAAGCGGCTGGCCGGGCGCAGCAGGATCCAGGTGAACAGGCTGGAAGCGGACGTGGCCAGCCAGAATGCGAAGAACCCGATCGCATAGCCGGTCTCGCGGCTGATGGCCAGGTGCGGGAAGGTCATGTCGCGCAGGACCAGCGGATCGACCATGGCGAAGCACACCATGGTCGACACGCTTGCGGCAAAGAAACTGGGCCAGAGGATCGCGCCCAGTCGCTGGGCCATCGAACGCGGAGGATGATCGAACGGCTGCGGCGCGGTCTCGTGGGGCATGGCGTCATCTCATTGCGACTGGGCCGCATCGGCGGACTTGTCGTTCGACAGCGACCAGACGTAGGCCGCGACCAGGCGGGCGCGCGTTTCGCCGAGGATCGGCAGGTGCGCGGGCATCAGGCCGTTGCGGCCCTTCGCGATGCTGGCGGTCACCGCCGCGTTGCTGTCGCCGTACAGCCAGCCGTCGTCGGTCAGGTCGGGCGCGCCCAGCGCCGGGTTGCCCTTGCCGTCGATGCCGTGGCAGCTGACGCAGATCGCCTCGTAGCGGTTCTTGCCGGCGTTGGCCAGCGCGCTGTCGACCTTTTCGCTGCGCATCGACTGCAGGTACACCGCGACCTCGGTCACGCCCTTCGGGCCTTCCAGCGCCGCTTCCCAGGCGGGCATCGCCGCCTGGCGGCCGTTGAGGATCGTTTCGAGGATCTGCTCCGGCGCGCCGCCCCACTGCCAGCTCGCGTCCGTCAGGTTGGGATAGCCCACTGCGCCCTGCGCCGAGGAACCATGGCAGGTGGCGCAGGGGTTGGAGAAGATCGCCTTGCCCCGCTTCAGCGCTTTCGGATCCTTCGCGATC
>CAXRHS010001073.1:0-18083 GCA_964230235.1 Myxococcota bacterium | reverse complement strand
AGCGTCTGCGGCGTCAGCTGGGTGGGCCGCTGTTGCAGCGCCGGGTTGTCGCGCGGCGGCCGGGTGTCCAACACCTCGACCAGGTTGGCGGCGAGCACGGCCAGCACTTCGTCGACCGTTTGGCGGTCGTTCTCGCCCAGGTTCAGCACCCGCGAAACTTCGTCTGAGGTCAGAAAGCCGAGCGCCTTGGTCCGCACGACCAGCGTCCGCAGTTCTGATTCCTTGATCACATCGAGCATCTTGGTTTCCTCGCGCGTGGGGCCGTCGGGCTACTGCCGACTGCGCATGCGCCGCAGTTCAAAAAGGCGCGTCGCCAGCGCGCGTTGGCTTTCGGGTGGGGCGGTGCGCAATTGTTCGACGACGCGCTGCATCTGGCGGTCGATCTCGCGCACCGTCACGATGCGATCCACCAACTCCGCCACCTGACGGCCCGCCTGGCCGGCCGCAGCGGGTGCCGGTTCCGCCAGCCACGACAGCACCCGGCCGCGCAGTTGTTCGTCCGGGTGGTCGAGGGCCCAGCGCGCGACAGCGTCCAGGTCCAAGCCGTGGTCGCGGTGGGACGCCAAAAGGTCGCGCAGCGCCAGGCGAATTCCGGCGTCAGCCACAAACTCGACGGCGTCACGCAGCGCCGGCTGAGCCAGTTCCGCCGGATACCAGACCAGCAATTGCAGCAGTTCCGACTCCGCCGCCGCGGGACCCTCGGGAACGGCGGCCGGGCCACTTGGCGCCGGCGCGGGCGCAAGCGCGGGCGGACGGTGCAGGTAGCGCGCTTGGGTGGCGCGGTTGTGGTCGAGCGGCGCGTCCGGATCGAGGCGCGCGGCCAGGTAGTCGTAGGCCATGTTGCGTGCCATGGCGTCATGGTGGCCAATGAGCGCCAACAGCGGACCCGCGGTCTGCAGGATCGCAGATTTGCCTTGCAGCGAACCGTCCCACGCCGCGACCAGCGCGTCCAAGTGGGCGTTGAGCATCGGCGGCGCCTCGGCGATCCGCTGTCGCAGCGCGTCGGCACCGTGGCTGCGCACGAAGCTGTCGGGATCCTCGCCGTCGGGCAGCGCGACCAGCACGCCGTTGCAGCCTTCGGCCAGCAGCATCGGCACCGCTTTGTGGGCAGCGGCGCGACCCGCGCGATCGCCGTCGTACAGCACGACGACCTGTGGGGCAAAGCGCCGCAAGGTGCGCGCCTGCACGTCGGTCAACGCGGTGCCCATGGCGCAAACCGTGTTCTCAAAGCCGGCTTGCGCCAGCGTCATCACGTCCAGGTTGCCTTCGACCAGGATCGCGGTGCCGCTTTTGCGAATGGCGTCGCGGGCCTGGTAGAGGCCAAACACCACGTCGCCTTTCTTGTAGAAGTGGTGAAACGGACTGGCAGCATCCCGCTCCGAGTCGACCACTTCGGGCGAATTGAGGTACTTGGCCGTCTGGCCGTCGCCGCTGAGGTCGCGGCCGCCAAACGCGACCAGGTCGCCTTGCGCCGAAAAGATCGGAAACATCAGGCGGTTGCGAAAGCGGTCGAAAACGCCGCCCGACTGGCGCTCGACGCCAAGTCCCATGGCGAGGATGTCGCGATCGCTCCAGCCAAGGCGGCGCAGGTGGTCGCACAGGTCGGTCCAGCCAGTGCCGGCGGCGCCCAGGCCATAGCGAACGGCGACGGCGGGGCCAAGGCCGCGCTTGGCCGCATAATCGGCGGCTGCGCGGCCATCGGCGGCCGAAAACCGCGCGCGAAAAAACTGCTGTGCCACGGTGCCCAGTTCGATCAAGCGCGCGCGCTGACTGCGCTCGCTGTCCAGGCGGGCGCGGTCGTGCGGATCGAGGTCCTGGCGCACGAGGTCGACGCCGGCGCGATCGGCCAGCCACTGCACGGCCTCCACAAAGCCCATGCCGCGCGTCTCGCGCACGAACGAAATCAGGTCGCCGCCGGCGCCACAACCCTTGCAGTGGTAGACCTTGAGCGCGGCATTGACATGAAAGGAGGGAGTCTTTTCGGCGTGAAACGGGCACAGACCGCGATGGCTGGTGCCGGCTCGCTTGAGCTCGACCACCTCGGAGACGATCGCCAGCATGTCCGATACAGCGCTGACCTGCCGAATCGACGCCGGGTCGATGCCGCCCCGGCCACCGCCGGCCGTAGCGGCCGATCGGGGCGAGCGTGCGGCAGAGCGGGCCGCATTGTCGGTGGGTTGGGCGACCACGGTCAGTTGGCACTCCAAGGGCACGGCGGGCCGACAAGCGCCGCGGTGGCACCGCCACCGCACCAGACTTGCGCAAAGGGCCCGGTGTAGCCTGGTCGCTTGCCGACGTCACCGCGCGGCCAAGGCAAAATCCTGGTATTTTGCCGGCACTTGCGCTCGGGTGCCGGCGACGGTGGCTTGGCGAGTTTTTCGTTGCATCGCACGCGGTTGGGCGCCGCGGCGGCCGGACAGTATGGGTCGCGGCAGCGATTTGTCAAGGTCTCTGGTCCGGATCGGCGCGCCCCCCTGAAGCGGCGACCGCACCCCCTTACCCAGTATTCCGGTGCAAAATCAACGATCAGAAAGTGGGTGCCACGGTGCGACCCGCGTGCTACCATGGCGGCCGGAGCGGCGGCCGGCCAGGTGGCCGCTGGCGGCGGTTTGCGCCGCGCGCCAGAGGAAAGTCCGGGCTTTACAGGGCGAGGTGCCGGCTAACGGCCGGCGGGGGCGACCCCAGGGAAAAGTGCCACAGAGAACAATCTGCGTCCCCGTCTGCCCCGCAGGCCGCGACGCGAGGGTGAAAACGTGCGGCAAGAGCGCACGGTCTGCGGCGGCAACGTCGCTTTCGGCAAACCCCACCTGAAGCAAGGTCAAATAGCTGGCGCAGGCGCCGCGAGGCGCTCGGAGGGTGGCCCGCCCGAGCCGGCTGGTAGACCGCTAGAGCCGGCCAGCAATGGTCGGCCCAGAGGAATGGTCACCCACCACCGCGCGGCGACGCGCGATGGCGACAGAACCCGGCTTACGGCCGACCGCCGCTCCGCCTTTCGGGCTTTGCCCCTGCGCTGAACCTGGATGCAGTTCGAATCCCCGCGCCGGCTTGCCGGTCTGCTGGCCGTGCCCGGCGACAAGGCGATCTCGCACCGCGCCCTGCTTTTGGCGGCGCTGGCAGACGGCCAGTCCGTGCTGGTGGGCGTCAGTCCAGGCCACGATGTTGCGGCGACAGCCGCCTGCCTGCGCGCGCTGGGCGTCGCCCTGCAGTGCGTCAACCCAGTTCGCGGGCTGTGGCACGTTCACGGTACAGCGATCGACCGCTGGCGTCCGCCCGCCGCACCGCTGGACTGCGGCAACTCTGGCACGACCATGCGGCTGCTGTGTGGCCTGCTGAGCAGCGCGCCTGCGCTAGACACGACGCTGGTCGGCGATGCGTCGCTGTCGCGGCGGCCGATGCGCAGGGTCGCCGAACCGCTGCGACAGCTTGGCGCGCAGGTCCGCACCTCGCCAACCGGCACGGCGCCCATCGCAATCGCAGGCGGCCGCCTCTCCGGCGGTACGGTCCGCCTCGCGGTCGCCAGCGCGCAGGTCAAGTCCGCATTGTTGCTGGCTGGCCTGCACGCCGACGGCGAAGTGGCGGTGCACGAACCCCTGCCGACGCGCGACCACACCGAGCGGATGCTGCTCGCCATGGGGGCGCGCCTGCGGTTGCTGCCAGACGGGGCTGCCGTCGCGCCCGGGCCGCTTGTGCCCTTGCCAGAAGCGACGATTGCGGGCGATCCGTCGGCGGCTGCGTTCGCGATGGCGCTCGCGGTTTTGCACCGCGACGCCGAAATCGGTGTGACTGGCGTGTGCCTCAACCCACGGCGGACCGGTTGGCTGCGGGTGCTGACGCGCATGGACGCACGGCTGGCCAGCGCCGCGGACGAAGCGGCAGAGCAGCTTGCCGGCGAACCGACCGGCACGGTTGTCGGGCGGTCAAGTCAGCTGCAAGCAACCGATGTGCAACAAAACGAGGTCCCGGATTGTGTGGATGAGATTCCGATCCTGGCGCTGTGCATGGCCGGCGCGCGCGGGGTGAGCACGCTGCGGGGCCTGGGCGAACTGCGCGTCAAAGAGAGCGACCGCCTCGCCGCCACCGCCGCGCTGCTGACCGGGCTAGGCGTCGCGGTCGAGATGGGTTCCGATTGGCTGCGCATCGCGGGCGCGGGCAGTCCGCGCAATTGGCAGCGCCTGGCGACCTTTGACCCCGGCCTGGATCACCGCATGGCGCTGTGCGCGGCCGTCGCTGGCTTGTGCGGCAAGGGGACGGACGGCATCCGCAATTGGCCGACTACCGCCACGTCGTGGCCGGGTTTCGCGCAGGCGGTGGATGCCCTCACCCGCGAACCTGCAATTTGAATTGGGACCGCTGGAACCCGACCCGTCGTTCCGCGTCCGGCCATTGGTTGTTCCGCAATTCGCGAGCGCGCAGCCTGGCAGACCGACCCGGCGTAGCGGCCCCTGGCGCGGCGATCGACTTGCCCTTGCTGCGGGTCAGCGGCGCTTGCGGTGGCCGTGGTGGTGCCCGCGCTTGCCATAGCCGCGGTCGCCGTAGCCGTGACCGTTTTCTTCGGCGGCGCGGCGCAGACCGGCCATCGCGAACCGCAGCGCCACACTGTCTTCCAAGTCGTGCTTCTCTTCGTTGGGCGCAAACAGAACCTGGATTTGCTGGCGATCCGGGCGCATTTCGTCAAACGACGGCAGCGCCATGATGTTGGGGTCGGCGCCGCGCGCGCGGTTGCCGTTGTAGGTGCGGTCGAGGTCCTGATCGTTGTAGTGCTGGCGCCGCTGCTGACGCCGGCTCTCCACGCCGTACATCATCGCCACCGGATCGACGTTGGGCTGGCTGTCATCGCCGTGGGCGGGCGCCCACAACCCGCGCAAGATCTCTTCGCGGTTGAGGCGGTTGCCGCGGTTGTCGCCGGGCCGCTCCGGCACCTCGTAGCGGCTGCGGTTCTTGGCCGGACCGCCATTCTTGGCGTGGGCCTGGCGCGGCGCGGGCTCGGGCGCCTGACGGCCGGGCCGGGACGCGGCCACAAACTCGGATTCCGTGCGTTCGCCATGCGGCCGCGGCATCGGCGCAGTCGCAGCTGGTACGGGCTTGCGCGAGTCGGGGGCCGGTTGGGCCTTGCGCGTCCACTCGACACCAATCTCCACCGGCCAGGCGCGACCGCCGCGCAGCGCGTCGACCAGCCCTTCCTGGCCGGTCACCGCCGCAGCCAAAAGCGTTGCCGCGCGGCCAAACTGCGCATCGCCCGGCTCGCAACCGCTGCCGCCGACGCTGGCAACCCGGCCGCGGTGGGCCATGCGCGCAGCGGCGTCGTGGATGGGCGCCGATCCGCCGCGCAGCACCGACACCGCACAAACACCTGTCGGCAGGGTCCACGGCGCGTCGCCTTCCGGCGCGATGGCGATGACCGTTCCGCCGCGGCCGGTGAACTCGGCGATAATCTGCGCAACCGGGTAGGCTGGCCCGCCCGCCGGCCGCAGCGACTGCCAACCGGCGGCCTGGTACCAACTGTCGAGCGTCCGCGGCACGCACAGCAACGTCGCGCCGTCGTCGGTCGGCAGCACCACCCCGGCAGCGAGGACAACGCCAGTCTCGCGCAACAGGCCGGCCGTGTCGCCCAATTGCAGGGGCTGGTCGTCCGCGACTACCAGCGCGCCGTCCAGGCCGCGGTCGCGCACTTGCACGGCCAGCAGTTCGCTATCCACGGCCCCGGGCTCAAGCCAGAGCGGGCGCACGTGCAAGTCGATCAATACGGGCATGTGCCTGACCTATACGAAGAAATGGACGCCAATTTGGCGTGGTGGAGCCGTGCAAGGGGGCCCGCTGCAGCGGCGCGGGTTCTGTGCGCCGATCGCAGTCCGCCCTGACACCGGCGGAGCGGCTGCCTGCCAGCGGCGGCTGGGTCGACCGCGGGATCAGCCGCTTCGTCGGCCACCCGCACCGTGCTGGCGATAACCAATTGCGTGCGGGCTTGCGGGGCGCTGGTCGCGACTGTGCGCGGGCCAGCCAGGGCGTTTGGCACCGAAACCGCCGCCCGCGCGGCAATTGTAGTCGGGGTCGCGCAGCGACGCAACGGTCACTTTGCGGCCGGCAAACCGAACCAACAGCGACCGATCTGGGGCCTTGCTGTGCAGGCCACGCTGGCGCACGCCAAGCCGCGCAGTTCGGCGCGGTCAGGAGTCCCGATCGCTGCGCGGACCAGGCGCGATGCGGTGCAGCCGCAGATCGGTGCCCGCGACGTCCAGGCCCGAATCGCCTGAAGTCTCGCTGTACAGCAGCACGCGGCGGTGACCGGAAGCGCGCGCCACGTCGAGCGCGATCTCAGCGCGCGTGTACAGCTCAAACCCGTCGTTGGCGTCATCGGGAAACACCGCCACGCCCGCCGTGAAGGTGGGCGCGATCGCCGTGCCGCCCAGCACTTCCAGCGTCGCCGGTTCCAGCGTAAAGGAGCGCCAGATCTTGTAGAGCAACCGTCTGGCCTCCAAGCCGTTGATGTGGTGCAAAATGAGCCCAAAGCGATCGTCACCCAACCGCGCCACCGTGTCGCTGCGGCGAAGCGCACGCTGCAAATGGTGGGCAATGTCGACCAGGACCGCGCGCACCGCCGGCCGGCCTGCGGTGCGCTCAAATGCCCGAAACCCGTCCATGTCGAGCACGGCGACCGCCATCGGCATCGCCGACCGCGAACTCAACCGCACCATCGGATCCAAACGGGTAAAGAAAACCTGCTGCGACGGCAATCCAGTCAACGGATCGACCAGCGCCAGCGACGCCTTGACTGCCCGCGCCCGCACCCGCGCCGCCAGCCGCGCTGCCCCCAGCGCAGGGTCATCGCCGCGCACCAGCACATCGTCAAAGCCGGTGGCGATCCATTGGCCGACCTCGGCCTTGCGCGACGCCGGCAACACCACGCTGGCGGTGGGCGCATTGGCGCCGGCGCGCTCGGTCAGCGCCAGCCAAACGGCCTGCGGGGTAGCGTCATCGGCCGGCCCGAGCACCAGACCGGCGGCGCCGCGCTCAAAACTGCGCCAGACGGCATCGTCGGAGCCCACAGCTTCAACGTCGATCCCTTGCGCGGCCAGCGCAGCCGAGAACTGGGCCGTCCAGTCGTCCCCTGGGTCGGCAACGACGACGAGGTTCGGCTGGGCGGGCGGCGATCGCAGGTCCATGGACGACTCCAGGCGTTTCGCGGGTTTGCGGCGGATCCCTGCGGGTCGCCTACTGACAGGCGTTGGGCCCGTTGGGCGTGGCGTGATCCACCGACACGCACTTCTTGCAGGTCACGCCGGGGGTGCCACAGTCATCGATTTCAAGGCACGCCTCGACAGCCAACGTGCACAGCTTGTTGGCGCATGACTCGAGCGACGATCCGGAAGAACTCTTGTCGTAGAGCAGGCCGTAGCTGCACGCCGAAGGCGCCGACATCCAGCAATCCACGGTGTCGTTGAGCTTGGTGTCCAAGCAGCCGTCTTTGGTCATCATGGAGAAGCCGCTGCCGATCGGCCAGGTGACGTCATAGTCGACGCTGTCGATGACGGCACCCAGCGGGTTGACCAGGGTGACGGCGTCCTTGCCGTTGGACAGCACGAAGCTGCCGCCGCCGGCCACGCCGGGGTCGCCAAACGCGTAGATCACGCGAATGCCGTTGTTGACCACAGGGTTGCTCTGGCGGCCGAGCACGGCGTATTCGCCCGGCTTGAGCACGTAGGCGTCCAGACCCGGCTGCAGCGGCGAGGTCTCGGGCAGTAGCTTGCCACCTTGGGCGCAGTACGGACCGCTGGCGTTGCCATTGGCGGCGGTTGCCCAGCTGGCGGCGACCGCCCCGGCGTTGTGCTTGTTGGCGCTGGCGTCTTTGAGGGCGGTGCCGTTGCCCTCGTCGACCTGCAGCGCGAGCACGTCACCCTTGGGTAAGCCGTTCCACTTGGCGACCGGGCCGAAATTGCGGTAGAAAATCGGAAAGTTGACCTTTGCGCCGTAGCTCGGGTTGCTGATCGCGGTGCCGGCCAGGTTGACCTGCTGGCCCGAGTGGACGTGGAAGGCGCCGACCTTGCCTTTGAGCAGGTGACCAAGGACGCCCGTGGCCGAGTCTTGCTGGCCGCCGACCGACACGAACTCGGCTTTGACGCCGGTGACCGGCCAGCTGGCGACCGCCGCTTTGGCCATCAGCCGGCCGTTGATGTAGCCGCGCATCTCCTTGCCGTTGTTCTCAAAGGTCAGCGCGACGTGGGTCCACTTGCCGAGCACGGCAGGCGCCAGTTCGACGGTCGTTTCGCCGGCGAACGCGACCAGCTTGCCGCCGATCGAGCGCACACCGAGGTTGAACTTGCCCTGCTGGCCATAGCTGAACAGGTCGCTGCATGCCACTTCTTTGCCGGCAACCGTGCAGGTGCCGCCTGACGTCAGGGTGTCGAGCAGGAACCAGCCGTGCAGCGATAGCGCGGGGTAGAACTGCAAGGGCACGCCGGCGCCATTGGCACCGGTGATGCCGACATAGGCGGTCTTGCCATCGAGCAGCAGGCTGGAACACTGCCCTTCGACGTTGCAGCCGCTGGCGCAACCGTCGCCGTTGAGCGTGTTGCCGTCGTCACATTGCTCGGTGCCTTCGACAAAGCCGTTGCCGCAGGTGATCTTGATTTCGTGATCGTCGCCGCCGCCCTTGAGGTGCCAGCCGGTGATGTCGATGCCTGCCTTGGTCGGGTTGTAGATCTCGAACCACTCGCCCTCGACGTCGCTTAGCGCCTTGGGATCGACCAGCACTTCGCTCACGACCAGCGTGCCGGGCGGCGCCGGAGGCGGCTCGACCTTGCACTTGGGATCGCAGCCGTCGCCGGGGATCAGGTTGCCGTCGTCGCACAGTTCGTTGTTCTCGGCCTCCAGCTTGCCGTTGCCACACGCGGGGACGTCGACGCACTCGCCAGACTTGCACCACTGCGCCTCGCCGCACGGGGTCTTGTCCGGCTTGTCGGTGACCTTGTCGGCCTGCTTGCACGGGTTGGCGCAAGGCGGATTGGCGGCACCTGGCGAGCCGAAGTCGCCGGCGCTGCCCAGCCACAGCTTCTTGCCTTGACACCAGTTGGCCGCGCTGTCGTTGAGCTTGGCGTCGAAAATCAGCCCGTCGAGCGCGACCGACTGGCCGTCCGAGATAGCAAAACCCTGTGGGTCCAAAGCTTTGCTGGTGTAGTTGACCTCGTCGATGACCTTGCCGTTCCACACCAAAATCACGCTGTCGCCCAGGTTCGACAAGGTAAAGTTGTTGTAGACGTAGTTGGGCTTGATGCCGCCGTTCTGCTTGCTGTCGCCGTTGATGCCGAGCAGTACGTAGGTCTTGGGCGGCACCAACAGGCCACCCGGCACAGTGATCTTGTGGTTGTTGGTGCCGTTGTCCTTGAGGGTCCAGCCGTTCAGGTCCACGGTATTGGTGGTCGGGTTGTACAGTTCCACCCACTCGCCGAGCGACTCGTTGACCGCCTTGGGCTTGATGAGAAATTCGGTGATGACCAGCGTCCCCGGCAGGATGACTTCGACCTGGCAGTTGGGCGTGCAGCCGTCGCCGGCGTCGAGGTTGCCGTCGTCGCATTCTTCAAACGCGTCGACCTTGCCGTTGCCGCAAGACAGCGAATCGCAGAAGTCGCCAAAGCCGTCGCCGTCGCTGTCCTTCTGGTCGGTGTTGGGGTACTTGGGGCAGTTGTCGCACACTTCGCCCACGCCGTCGCCGTCCAGGTCCTGCTGATCTTTGTTGGCCACGGTCTTGCAGTTGTCGCAGGCGTCGCCAAAAGTGTCTTTGTCGGCATCGGCCTGACTGGCGTTGCTCAAGAAGGCGCAGTTGTCCTTCTCGTTGTTGATGCCGTCCAAGTCCTTGTCTTTGCCGGCCGGCACGCAGGTCGGGTTGACCTTGCCGGGGGTGCCCGTGTCGCCGCCGTAAGGCAACGGCGTGTCCGCATAGCACCAGTAGAGGGCCTGGTCGTTGAGCGAGACGCTGAGCTTGGTCGGATCGAGCTGCAGCGCCAGACCGGTCTCGACCTTGGGGGTGTTCTTGCCGTATTCGACCTTGTCGATCAACAAGTTGCTGTTGTACAGCTCCACCGACCCCTGGGCTGGATCCATCACCAATCCCTTGGTCCACTCGACGTCGGGGCTCAGCCCACCGTTGAGCAGCTTGTTCTTGCTCGCCGCCACCACCAAGTACTGCCCGGCTTGCAGCGTCAGCGGCGGACTGGCCGGCAACTGGGTCTCGCCCTTGCCGGCAAACACCAGCTTCCAGCCGCCGATGACCACGGGCTTGCTGTCGCCGTTGTAGAGCTCGACCCACTGACCGTAGGCGTCGTCGAGCTGACCGGTGTGGGCAAAGATCTCAGAAATCACGATCTTGGCCGCTACGATGGCCGCTATCTTGCAATCGGGCGTGCAACCGTCGTTGTCGACCTTGTTGCCGTCGTCACAGCCTTCGCCGGTGTCCAACTCGCCGTCCCCGCACACGGCAGGGTCGCAAGCGTCGCCGTTGGCGTCGCCGTCCGCGTTCTTCTGGTCGGTGTTGGCGACGTCGGGGCAGTTGTCGCAGACGTCGCCCACCTTGTCCTTGTCCTTGTCGGCCTGGTCGGGGTTGGCGATGGCCAGGCAGTTGTCCTTGGCGTTGGGCAGCCCGTCCTTGTCATCGTCTGGCGGCTTGGGGCATTCCAGGTTCGAAAATCCGGGCGAGCCAAGGTCTCCCGCCGACCCCGGCCAGGGCGAACTGGCCTGGCACCACCAGTCGGGGTTGTCGTTGTCGGTGCTGTTGAAGTGGTTGGGGTCCAGGGTAATCGACTTGCCCTTGACGTTGGCGGTCGGCCAGCCGGCGTTCCACGCCACCTCGTCGAGCACGACACCGTTGCCCACCAGCTTGATCTTGTCCGCGGCGTCATTGAGCTCAAAGCTGTCGTAGACATAGTCGGCAGGCACGCCGCCGTTTTGAGTCTTGTCTCCCCAACGCGCCAGCGTAAACGCACCCTTGGGCGGCACGATGGCGGTGCACGACAGCACGGTCGTCTCGTCGGCCTTGTCGTCGGTGATGACAAGGCCGTACAGCGGAATCACCTGGTCGGTGGTGTTGTAGATCTCAAACCACTCGCCGACCGAGTCGTCGACTTTGCCCGGCGACATCAGGATTTCGCTGACGATAAGCGAACCCTGCACAAGGCCCTTGGGCAGCTTTGCGCAGGTGCCATCGGGAATGTCGTAGTCGACGTCCGGCTTGGGCGGCAGTTCGACCGGCACGTCTGGCTCGGCCATAGCAACCTCGGCGTCCTGCTCCGCGTCCGAGCTGCCGTCGGCGATGTCTTCGACATCTGGTTCGACGTCCATTTCGGTGTCTTCTTCGACCTCGACCTCGT
This sequence comes from Myxococcota bacterium, assembly GCA_964230235.1. Classification (GTDB taxonomy): domain Bacteria; phylum Myxococcota_A; class UBA9042; order UBA9042; family UBA9042; genus SXRM01. The sequence goes on along the minus strand of CAXRHS010001073.1, from coordinate 6,726 downwards.
CTTGGGCCACCTCGAACAGGTCTGGTTTCACATCGGAGTCAGCTTTGGCGTCGCCATCGGCCTTGGCATCGGTGTCGGTCTTGGCGTCCGTCGTCTCTGCTTTGGCGTCGGTGACTTCGGCTTTGGCGTCGACCACGTCGACGGGCACTTCGACATCGGGCGCTTCGCTGTCGGGTGCCTCGGTGGTCTCTTGCGCCGCAGCGTCGCCGCCGCCGTCCGCGGTCGCCGCGGCCGCGTCTGGAGACACTGTTTCTTGACCGCACGCGGCCACCGCGCAAGCACACGCAACAGCCGCGAACCGGCGCAACCAGCGAACCTCTATCCTTGCCATGCTGACCTCTATGCGGCCGGCGGCCCTTGGCGGGCGCCAACCCGGTCCGGCGGCGGCCAACCCCCCAAGAGTGGCCAAAGCGCGCAGATTACGCAGTCGGGCGCTGTTGTGCAACGGCGGCGCCAACTGGGCCGGTTGCGGCAGGGCGTCGGCCCTTGCACTTCGCGGCCGTTGGCGCAACGATACGCGGCGGTTCGCGACGCCACCGTCACCGCCGATGCGGTTGCGCGCAACGGGAGCACAAGCGATGTATCTGGAGTGGCGTGACGTCAGCGGAAAGATGATGCACCTGCAGCTGGCGCCGGACATCGAGCCCGTCACCATTGGCCGCAAGCCCAACGTCAGCCGCATCTTCTCCAACGAGACCACGGTCTCCCGCGATCACGGCCGCATCGGTTTCGACGAAGGCGAACGCAGCTACTACATCAAGGACATCGGATCGGCCAACGGCACGTTCGTCAACGGCAAGCAGGTCAAGCGCGCCAACATCGACAAGGGCGATGTCGTGCGCTGCGGTGAGCGGTTCGAGATTTTTCTGCGCGACGGCAATGCGCCCGGCGAGCGTCAGCCGACCGGCCATACCGGCCAGCAAAACGTCGTCGATCGACCCCGCATGGCCGGCCCGACCATGCACCACGTCGGCGGCCTCGACAATTTGCGCGACCAGGTCAACCGCCAGACCGGCATGCCCGATCTCCAGCGGCCGGCACCGCGACCCGAGCCGGCCCGCGCCGATGCGCGACCCGAGCCGCGCCCAGAACCCCGCCCAGAGCCGCGCTCAGAACTGAGGCCAGAGCCGCGCTACGACGAACGGCCGTCCACCCACGCGCCGACCAACCGCCCCTCGGCGCAAGTGGCCACCATCAGCAGCGCCGAGATCGACACCCTGCGCCGCCGCATCGCCGAGTTGGAGACCGAGAACGGTCGGCTGATGAGCCGGGCCAGCCAGGCCGAAAACCGCGTCAAGGAAATCGAGCGCAGCAACGTGGCCGACGAGGGGCTGTACGACAAGTACGCGCAGCTCAAGGAGCACGCGCAGACCCAGAGCCGCCAATTGGAGCGGACCCGCGAAGAGCTGGCGCAAGAGCAAAACCGCGCCCTGGAAGCCGACGCCCGCGCGCGTGAACTGGAGCGGCGGGTCAAGGAGACCGAAGACAAAGGCGCCGACGCCCAAGAGCGCATCGCCGGCCTCAAAGTGCGCGTGACGCAAAAAGACCGCCAGATCGAAGAGCTGCAGCGCCAGTACGATCAGCTGGACTACGAGGCGCGCGCGCTCAAAGACCAGGTGCTGGCGCTGGAAGCGCACATCAACGACGGCCACTTCAGCAACAACGCCTACGAACGCAAGATCAACATGTTCCAGGAGATCATCCAGGAGAAAGAGGAACTGATTCAGGAGAAGAAAGCTGAATTGCGCGCCAAGGAACTGGAGCTGCGGCAGGCCCAAATGGGCGTCGGCTTGTCGGACCTCGAGAGCGAGAAGCGCAAGCTACTTGAAGACTTCCACAATTCGATCAAGCGCAACGACGAGATGAACGAGCGGGTCAGCCAGCTCAACCGGCAGATCGACGCGCTCAAGGCCGAACTTGAAGCCGCGCGCCAGGCCGCCGACCGCAAGCCCAAGGAGATCGACGTCACCGATCACCCCGACTTCAAGGCCAAGGCACGCGAGCTCGAGCGGCAGCGCGAAGAGTTGCAGCAGGCACAGCGCGATCTGGCCAAGGCCGAGCTCAAGCTGGAGCAGGCGGTCGCCGAAGGCGCCAGCGCCAAGGGGCTGCAGCAGGACCTGGAGCGACTGCGCAGCCGCGGCGAGTCGCTCGAAGACCAACTGCGCGAAGCCGAAGGCCGGATCGCGGAACTGCTGGAGCGCGCACCGGCGCCGGCCAAGGGTCCGGTCGTTACCGCAGAAATGGAAGCGGCCATCGAGGACCTGATCGAAGCCGTGGTCGCTGCCAAGCGCAACGCGCTGCTCGCCCGCGACACCGCCGACAAGTTGAACCGGCAGCGCGCCAAGACCGGCGACCTTGCCGATACCGTCGAGCTGGTGCTGGACGCCACCGTGGTGCTTGCCCAGGATCTCGGCATGCAGGAGCGCATGGTCAAGGCGCTCAAGCAAGACCTGGGCTTGACCTGATCGCCGGCGGATTGCCCGCCCCTTTTCACCCCACACCGCAACCTTTCTTGCCCTGATCGCCGCCACCAGGAGTCGCACGCATGGCCAGTCACCCGATCGCCGACGCCGCCGCCGCCTCGCCCAACCGTCCGGTGCCGCCTGCGGTGGACGAACTGCACTACCTGATCCGCGCCCAGTACAACCTGGTGTACGTGGTCTCCGCCGAAGAAGAGCGCGTCGAGCGGTGGGTGCGCGATCTGGCGGTCTTGGACTCGCAGACGCTGCGCGAGCGCTGGGACGTCGGCCAGTGGCAGCCGCGCCAGTTCATCAAGTGGTCGTGTTCGCAGGGCTTCAAGTGCGACACGGCGGACGTGCCCGGCGACATCCGCGACCCGATTCGCGCGCTGGACTGGGTCAGCAACAACCTGACCCGCGATGGCGTGGTGGTGCTGCGCGACTTCCACCCGTTTTTCAACGACCCGATGGTGGCGCGCCGCGTGCGCGACCTGCAGTACAAGAACCCAGAGTCGCAGGCCAAGCGCACGGTCATTTTTCTCAGCTCCATCGTCAAGATTCCGATTGAGATGGAAAAAGACGTCATCGTCGTCGACTTTGACTTGCCGGACCGGCCGATCATGGAAGAGATCGTGCGCGAGATGGCGTTCAACGGCGCAAAAAGCCAGCGTTTCGGCAAGAACTTCGCCAAAGTGCTGGAGTCGCCGGACCTGCAGCGCGAAGTGGCCGAGGCCGCGCTTGGCCTGACCGAGGTCGAAGCGCGCCAGGTGTTCGCCAAGACCAGCGTGCGCGACAAGGGCTTCAACCTCAAAACGATTCTGGCCGAAAAGAAGCACATCATCCGCAAGTCCGGCATCTTGGAGTTCTACGAGACGACGCTTGGCATGGAGTCGGTGGGCGGCCTGATGCACCTCAAAGAATGGCTGAACAAGCGTCGCCACGCCTTTACCCCGGCCGCGCAGGAATTCGGCCTGCCGGCGCCCAAGGGCATCTTGCTGCTCGGTGTGCCGGGCTGCGGCAAGTCGCTGGCCGCCAAGGCGATTTCGCAGGCCTGGCAGATGCCGCTTCTGCGCCTGGACGTCGGCAAGGTATTTGGCTCGCTGGTCGGTTCGTCCGAAGAGAACATGCGCCGCGCCATCAAGACCGCCGAAGCAGTGGCGCCGGCTATCTTGTGGCTCGATGAGCTCGAAAAGGGCTTCAGCGGCACCAAGAGTTCAGGTCAGAGCGACGGCGGTACCACGGCGCGCGTGTTTGCGACGTTTTTGACCTGGTTGCAGGAAAAGACCTCGCCGGTGTTCGTCATCGCCACCGCCAACGACGTGTCGATGCTGCCGCCGGAGTTGCTGCGCAAAGGCCGTTTTGACGAGATCTTCTTTGTCGACCTGCCCAACCGCGGCGAGCGCGAAGAAATCCTGGCCATTCAGCTCAAGAAGCGCCACCGCGACCCGACCGTGTTCGACATGAAGCGGCTGGTGGACTCGACCTCTGGCTATTCCGGGTCGGAACTGGAAGAAAGCGTAGTCGGTGCGCTCTATGACACGTTCGACGACGGCCACGGCAGCACCGACATCGACACCAACGCGCTGGTTGGTGCCATCAAAGAAGTCATCCCGTTGTCGCAAACCATGCGCGAACGGCTGGCTGAAATGCGCGAGTGGTCCAAGTCGCGCGCGCGGCGGGCCTCGCCGCCCGATGATTCGCCGGTGGTCAGCGATGCCGCCCAGCCGCGGCTCGAAATGTAGCCGCAGATCGCGATCGCCGACTCGAACCGCCCAGGATTGCAACGGATGAGCCATTTTACGACCGTCCAGACCAAGATCAACAACTTGCTGCGCCTTGAACTGGTACTCAAGGAGTTGGGATTCGCCTACACCAAGGCCGAAGAAGGCGAGCTGGTCCACGTCAAAGGCTATCTGGGCCAAAAGACCCAGGCCAAGATGGTCATCCACGCCAGCAAGTCCTACGAAATCGGCGTCAACGTCGACGCCGAGACCGGCAATGTCACGTTCGTGGCCGACTGGGAGTTCGTGGAGATGACCGCCGGCTACAGTCAGGACGAGTTCACGCGCAAAGTGGTGCAGCGCTACGCCTACCACACGGTCAAGGAAGAAGTGACCAAGCGCGGCTACACGCTCGAAGAAGAAAAAGTGGACGAAAAGCAGCAGATTCACATCAAGGTATCGAGCTGGGGCGACTGAATCCTACCCACCCGCCGATTTTGGGAGCACGCCCATGGCCACTCGCCGCGAGATTCAGTTCACCATCGACGACAATGGCGAAGTGTCGATCCAGGTGCTTGGCGTCAAAGGCGCCGAGTGCGAGCGCATCACCCGCGAGATCGAGCTTGCGCTAGGCATGGTGTCGACCCGCCAGCACACCAGCGAGTACTACCAGCAGGCCGAGACCGGCCAGACGGTGGGCGCTGGCGGCGACGACGCCGGACAGTAAGGCACCACCGTGCAAGCTGGCGCGCAGCCCGCGGAATCAGTCGAAGAGGCGCGCGCGCTTGACCTTTTGCAGCAGCCGCTCGCGTGGCCGTTGATCAAGCGGCGCCGAGTCGGCGAGCGGATGGCGGACCGCTTCGCGCTGTTTGACTACCTGTACCGCAAGGACCAGTTCTTCGTCCTGGTCGCCCACGACTTTCAGCCGGACCGGCTGAGCGGGTGGGTGACCGAGCGCAACGCGTTCCAGAATACCTACGCGCGGCCCATCCGCGAGGCCCGCGACTCAGAACTGGACGACAAGACCGCCGACGCCATCAAGACCGATGTGATGCCACAGTTCAACCTGCGCAACATCGGCCGCTACGAGAAGGCGGTCGACACCGAAGCCAGGCTGCCGTTTGAGTTGACCCGCGGTATCGGCGGCGAGACGGGCCGCGAATTGGACGAAGTCCGCAAAGCCCGCTTGGAGCCGCCGGCACCGGTGCAGATCTGGAGCGTGGACTACACGCGCCGCCTGCGCGCGCAACTGCGGCGCCTGGTGCTCGAAGATCCGTGGGAAATGAAGTACGGCCCGGAGGCGACGAGCGTGCACAGCGGCCTTGGCCGCACCTACGTAGTCGACGGCACCCATCCCGACGATGTTCCGGGTGCCGACTTCGCGCCGACCTTGATTGCGCGGCCGCGCCAGTGGCTGCAGCCGCCCAAAGGCACGCCACTGGAAGAACGCCCTTTCGACATCGCGGTCGACGCCGCGCTCATGGACGACAAGACCGGCGAGAAGTTCGAGCTATGAGCGATTGAGCGAGCGGGCCAGCGCGATCGCCAGCGCCGTGCCCACGTTGAGCGACTCCACGGCATCGGTGCCGTCAATGCGCACGGCGCGCACGCAGGCCGCCCGCGACTGCGGCCGCAAGCCCGTTTCTTCGGCGCCGGCGACCCACACCACCGCGCCGCGCTCGGGTCGACGCCACACCGCCAGCGGCTGCGCATCGCGGACGTCGAGCGCGACCACCTCGGCGCCGGCTTGCTGGAGCGCCGCGAGGGCGCCCGCCAGGTCGCCAACCTGCCAGACTGGCAGGGTCTCCAGCCCGCCCTCTGCGGTACGGTAGGCTGCGGCGGATGAGAACGCCGCGGCCTGGCCGCGCTCGACCAAGACTCCCGTCGCGCCCAGGTAAGCCGCCGTACGCGCCAACGCCCCCAGGTTGTGTGGGTTGCCGACGCCATCGAGCGCCACCAGGTCAACGGTGCGCGCCGCCAGAGCGCGCAACTGGCCCACATCGACGCTTTGCACGGGGTTGGCCCGAAACACGGCCACCAGGCCCTGGTGGGCCCGACTGCCGCAGATCCGCTCTAGTTCCGCGTCGCTGACCTGCCGATACGGCACACGCGCTTTGGCTGCCGCGCGCAGGTGGTCGCGCAACGCGGAGCTCGCATCCGGCGCGTGTTCCGCGGCATAGAACAGCCGCAACAGCTGGCCAACCGGCCGATGGTGCAAGGCCGCCAAAACGGCGCGAGCGCCGCACAGGGTCTGGGTATCCCTGGCGGCGCCCGCGGACGAACCGGTCTTGGTCAACGGTGGCTTACAGCCCGAGCACCGCCTTGATCCAGGCGTAGAAGCCGAACCTGGCCGTGTACTTCTGGCCCGCAGCCTCGCCAACAACCTGGCTGCCGCCGACGAAGGCGCGGGCGGCGTAGGCCTGGCCCTTGCCAACAACGGTCGCCGAACCCATGCGCGCCGAGAACGCAGTGGGCTTGCAGCCTTCGTCGGTGGTGCCATTGCAGTTGTCGTCGGCGCCGTCGCACAGTTCCTTGCTGGTCGGCAC
>CAXRHS010001072.1:0-3917 GCA_964230235.1 Myxococcota bacterium | reverse complement strand
CTGGTCGACCGCGCGCTGGCCGGCGATCCGAGCGATCCGACCCTGGCCGAGTTCGTGGCCGGTTCCACCTGGTTCTGGCTGCCGACCGTCGCCAACTGCGTGGCGGCGGCGCTTTTGCTCGGCCACTACGTGGTGGCGACGCGCAGCGACCGCCGCGCGCATAGCGGGAGCGCCTAGCCGATGTTGCGCGAGCTTTTGCGTCGCTACCGACGGCCGCTGTTGGTGCTTTTCGCCTTTGTGCTGCCGCTTGTCAGCATGTACTACCATGGCCGGGTGCGGGCCGAGACTTCGCTGGTCGAGCGGGCACTGCTGGCGCTGACCTCGCCGCCGGCTCGCATGACCCAGGCCGCGGTCGGCGGCGCCCGCGATCTGCTGCAGGCCTACTTGCTGCTGGCCAATACCGAGGCGCGCAACAAAGAACTGGAACGCGAAAACCGCATCCTGCTCGGTGAGGCCTTGCGCAGCCGCAGCCAGGCCCAGGAGTTGCAGCGGGTCAAGCAACTGTGCGGCTTTCGCGGCGAACGACGGGAGTTCAAAACCGTTCCCGCGCGGGTGGTCGGCCGCGACGTGTCGCAGATCTTTCAGGTGGTGCGGCTGCGCATCGACGTACAAGACGCCTCCCAAGTGCGCGAAGGCCAGGCCGTCATCACCCACGACGGCATCGTCGGGCGCATCGAGAAGCTGGCGGGCACCTATGCGGACGTCATGCTGGTCACCGACGCGCGATCGCAGGTGCACGCGATGGTCACCGGCAAGGGCGTGGTCGGCTCGGTGCGCGGCAAAGGCAAGCGCAATGAGTTCGGCGCGCAATTCGTGTACCTCGACAATGCCGAGCGCGGTTCGGCCCTGGCAGCCGGCGACGCGGTGCTGACCACCGGCCACGATCGGGTGTTTCCGGCCGGTCTGGAGGTCGGCCACATCACCGACGCCCGGCCGACCCGCAACGGGCTGTACCACGAGTTCGTGCTGGCGCCGTCGGTGTCGTATGCGACCATCGAAGAACTGCTGATCGTGACCGACTACCGCGGCGGACCTTGGGAGGGCCAGCCGCCCATGGGTCCCGGCAAGACCAACGAGTTCGCGCCGGCGATGCCGCCGCTGGACGGGCCGCGCCCCCCAGGCAAGCGTGCCGTCGATCCGGCCAATACGCCAGACGCGCCACCCTGAAGTTTTTTGTATGAATGACAATGCGTTTTAGGCAAGCGTGCCGGCCCGCTTGATTCCCGCCTTGTGCCGGAATAGCGTCCCGCCCACCGCGCGCGACTGTCGCCTGCGTCGCCCCAATCGTCTCCTCTTGCCGCGGTCTGCAATTGCGGCGCAACCCCAACGGAGCCTGCCATGCCTGAACCTGAACCTGGATCGCGGATCGTCCCTGCCCGGCGCCTGTGGGCTGCCGGATTGGCCCTGGCCGTAGCGGCGACCGCAACGCCGGCGGCGGCACTGCCGCCAGCGCAGACCATGCTGTACGCGGGCACCGATGCGCCGCTGGTCGAGGGCGGCACCCCGCTCGCGGTCGCCGTCTACGGTTGGGCGATCGGCGCCGACAAGGCCCTGGGCGTGTACGCGGGACCGTCGTTTCGGTTTCTGGACGATGAACTTGCGGTGCAGCTCAAGGCCGGCGCCTACGTGGCCGATCAAGTCACGCCGCTGCTGAATCTGGAACTGTATTACAGCAAAGGCGACTTTGAGGCCGACTGGTTCAACGACTTCTACTACGACCGCGAAGCGCCGCTCGGCGTGTATTCGTGGCTGAGTGCGCAGTACTGGTGGCGCGGCATGTATTTCGGGGCGCTCGCCGACTTCTCCAAGGACAGCGCGGTGTACCAACTCAACGTCGGCCCGGTCATCGGCTTTGGCAGCAAGAAACTGGCCTTGGGCGTGGCGCCGGTCTACATCAACAATCCACGCGAAGACAGCAGCGACTTTGGCGTGCGCGTGTTGGTGGACATCGAGTTTGCAGCCGACGAGCCGGCCAAGCCGTGCGAATGCGGCGACAAGGAAGAACCCGCAGAAGAAAAGGGCGCGGCAAAGGCCGATGACGGCAAGCCAGACGACGCCAAAGCCGAGGCCGCCAAGCCGCAAGCCGCCACGGGCACCGACGCCAAGGCCGCAGCGCCGGCGGGCAAGGCCGACGACGACGATGACGAAGAAGAAGACAAGGCCGCAGCCAAGGAACCCGCGAAAGGCGCCGCCAAACCGGCAGCCAAGCCCAAGAAGTAGGCTGCGGGCGGCAGCGCGCCGGGGTCTAGTGGCCTTTCTTGCCCGGTGACACGTTCCACAGCCGCGCCATCACGGCGGCACCGATCAGCGCAAAGGGAATCGGTGCCGCGATCCAGGCGGCCCAGCCCCAGTGCTTGACCAGGATCGGCACGGTCGGGCCGATGATGGCGCTGGCCACGTATTGCATGCCGTCGAAAAGGCCGGCCGCCGTCGCCGCCGCTTTCTTGCCGCCGAAGTCCATCGAAGCCGCGCCGCCGATCATGCCGTGCGCGCCATTGACGAAGAACGACAAGACGATCATCACGCCCACGGTTGCCGCGACGCCGACGCCGGCGGCGTGAACGCCGGAAAACAGCAACAGCGCCGCTGCCATACCCAGAAAGCCGAACACCACCACCGGCGCGCGGCGGCCCTTGTAGACCCGGTCAGAGGCGATTCCGAATACAAAGCCGCCAGCGATGCCGGCCGCCGCCGCCAGCCAGAATGCCAGGTGCCAGGTACCGGTCGAGCGGTCGACGTTGAACAACTCGCCGAAGTACTTTGGCATCCACGCGCCGTCGAGCACGCTGCGGCGGACCAGACCAATCATCATCGAAGCCAGTGCGATGGTCAGCGTCACCGGATTGACAAAGACCTTCTTGAGAATGTCGCCCACGCTGACGCCGCCCGGGCCGTCGTCGGTGGCGTCGCCGGTTTCCAAATCGTCAAACCCCGCGTCTTTGGGCGAGTTGTGCATGTACAGGTAGTTGGTCACGAAAAGCACGACCAGTAGCGCGGACGGCACCCAGAACGCGTACTGCCAGCCGCCGAACACGCCGATCATGGCCGGGGCCACCGACGTGCCGAGCACCAGACCAAAGCGAATCAGGATTCCAAAGATGCCGGCAAAGGTGCCGCGTTCGCGCACGTGGAACCAATGGGCGTTGACCTTGACGATCGACAGCGCGCCAAAAGACTGAAAGTAACCGTTGATGCCCCACGCGGTCGCCAGGTAGATCAAAAACGACCGACTGTCGAAGCCGTGGGCGAACACCGCCGGGGTCACGACGTGGCGATCGACGCCGCTGCCGGCCCACACCGCTTCTTTTTCGACAAAGAACGCGCCGGCGCCAAACGCGAAGTTGGCCAGGATCGCGCCGACCGTACCGATGAGAAAGGCCTTCTTGCCGCCAATCCGGTCGGCGATCGGCCCATTGACGACGACCGCGATGCCATAGACGAGCGGCATCACGGTCTCGAACACGCCGATGTCGGCCTTGGACCAGCCAAACGCGCTCGACAGGTCGGTCACCGAAGCCATGAAGTTGTAGCGCGACATGTAGAACAGCGCGTACAGCAGGCCGAGGTTGACCCAGTTGACGGTGCGGGCGCGCCGAAAGCCGGGGTCGGTGATGTTCAGTTCAACGGCGTGGGCCATGCGGTCCTCCTGGTTCAGGCGCGAGCATGGACCGGGTTACGGGCAGGCGCAAGGTGGGTGCGCCTGCCTGCCTGACGAAGCAAGCGGCCAGCTGACAAAACGCCCGGCGGATGCCGGCCTTCAGGCCAGGCGCCGGCCTGGCGCAAAGGGCCTGTAAAAGAACAAGTCAATCGACACGTGCGCGGAGCGGAGCGGCGAGTCGACTTGCAAAGTCGCGAGCTTGCGACCCACCAAGCAAGCAGTGGGCCAACGTAGAAAATCGAGTAGATTTTTTACGGGC
>CAXRHS010001071.1:0-5954 GCA_964230235.1 Myxococcota bacterium | reverse complement strand
TGCAGCGGCTGCCCGTGCCTGGACCGCAGGCGGTCGCCCGACTCGTCGAACGCGCCGGGATTGACCTACGCCGGCAGTTGATGGCCGGCCGAGCGCACCGTCCTCAGCGCAGCGTCGGGGGTCTGCGCCAGGCCGGTGTTGGGGTTGTCGTTGGCGGCGTGGGTGCGCTTTTCGATGTGCGCCGCCTGCACCAGGGCGCCGCCTTCGGTCATCGAGCGGTAGCCCGCGCACACGCTGCTCTTGAGGCGACCGTCGCGGTCCTTCCTTTGCGCGGCCTTCCAGGTGTCGGCGCCGGCGTGGCCCCGCGCGACTAGCGCCGTGTCGGGCACGAGCAAGTCGAGCAGCGCGCACGGGCCGACCTGCTCTGCAGGCTCGAAGTACCGCGTGACCAGGTGCGTGCGCAGGTCGTGGCGGAACTCAGGGGCGTGGGCAGGGCGGCTCCGTCGCTGGAACGCCGAATGATTCGGCCGGCGACTGAAGTCGCGCCTAACCCAGCGAAGTCCGCCTGCGCGGACTGGGGAAAATGATTGAGAAGTGCTGGATACTGAACAGACGATCGGTAGCGCTGGGTCAGGTAGAGGTCGTAGGCGACGCGCGGGAGCGGCAGGTCGCCGGCCTCGGCCATGTCGACGAGGACCAGCAGCATGAGCGGCTTGTGGGGGGCGGGCTTGCCGGTTGGGCCGGTGCCGCGGCTGAATTCCTAGTCCCGGCGGGCCAACGCGCTAGAAACTGACCCCTCTACCGGCTGCGTCAGGTTCGTTTCGGAGGCGCAGGGCAACCTCGCTGGCGACGGTTGAATGGAGGCAGCCGCCGTGGCGGGTCGTGATGCGTAACCGCCCGACGCCGGCGACTTGCAGGTCGCAGGCCTGACCCCGGCGCGGACACACCCAGCGACCGGTGCGCCCCAGTTCACTGCCAGCGTGCTGGTCGAGGTTCGGGGCGATGCGGCCGCGGATGTGTCGGGTCAGGGCTGGCGAAGCAAAGCCGTACGTGAGTTCCAGCGCGCTGAAATGGTCGACCACCAGAGGCGGTTAGCTTGCGATCCTATCGTACTGCGCGTGACTGCCGATCCAAAACCACTGGATGCCGCCGGGAACCGGCACTCCAAGCGCTCGATAACCCAAACCCACGCGAACGCTGAACAATTGGCCATTTGCTACTGCCTTGAAGTGCAAGGACGGATGGGCGGGATTGGCCTTGAGCAAGGTGTAGTTCGCGCGCGCCAACTGCTGGACGTTGGCCGACAACTGGTTGAACGCCTGCCAGAATCTGGTTGACGCAAAATGCCTCACAACTCCCGCGCTTTGCCGGCAGCAAAGTCAGCAAGCGCTTCGGCCATGAGGTTGTCGAGCTTGCCCGAGCGGACGTCGCCTTCCAATTGGGCATCCCAGACCGACTCATCGAACGCGGCGAACCACGCGCGGAACGCACTGAGTTCGTTCGGCGGCAACTGCCGCACTGCGATTTCGATGGACTCCACGTTTGTCATCTTGGCCCCGCTGAAAGGTCTAGTGGCGGAATCGCCGCCAGACCGCCTCTGCAACATCAATTCGGCATTTCCCGTGCGGCGAGCGATGGCACCTCGCCGCTCGCAGTATAGTCGCTGTGCCATAGGGCTTCAATTGTCCGGGCGGCCACGCATACACATCGCAGACCTAGAACGGCTGGCGGATGTCGTGGTCGTTGGGCTGGCGGCGGTGGGCACTGGACCTTGGGTTTGTGTTTCGGTGCGACGCGGACGATTAGGACTTCTTGGCCGGCCGCCAGCGCTAGCGGCCGTTGCGCCCGGCGTGAGAGCGGCCGCACCGCGACATGCTCGGGCCGGCCGCGTTACTCGGTCGCTTGCAAATACCCAGGATTGGCCCGCAATGTGCAGGTCGTGTGCATCGCGTGGAGCTCAAATTCCGGCGGCGCACTGCCGATTGCAGCCATGGTTGTCCGCATGGTCGCCACGCCTTGGCCTTCGGCTTGCGCCAAGTGCAGGCGCATCAAGAACCACGCCAGGGCTTGATTGCGCCACCGCGGCCGCGCCGCGCCGGCCACAAACGCCTCAGGCTCCACACCCAACGGCAGCCCGCCGGGGGAGTGGACCTCCACACGGTCGGCGAAAACGGTGACCCGAACGGGCTCGCGGTCTTCGTAGTCGCGGTGGGCCAATGCATTGACCACGGCCTCGTGCAGTGCCGCAGCCGGATAGTTCCAGCGGTTGGGCGTCGCTGGATCGCGCTTGTCGATGGCCAGCGCGACTTCGGCGTCGAGCATGTCTCGCAGCGCAATCGCCTGATGCAGCAACGAATTGTCGATGTCGACCCTTCGCGAGCGCGCTGCTGCGCGTGTCGTGCCAGCATAGCGGGTGAGCACGGCATACGCACCGGCAATGTGGCGCTGCGGGGCGTGGCCAAACAACAACAAGGCAAAATTGCGCGGCCGCAGCACGCCGGTCAGCGGTTCACGGACGCAAAATGGCTGGACAAGTGCGTGAATTTGAGCCGAGTCGCTGACGAGTTCGCGCACACGCTCGGCATCGGCGACGAGGCCCATCCGCTGCAGCGCCGCCTGAATCGCCAGCACGTCAAGGTCCGCGGCGCTAGCGTGCAGGCACGGACGCACGTCCCACGGCGGCACGTCGCCGCGCAGCACCAGCAACTGGCGCAGCAAGCCGTTGCGCGCTTCAACCGTGTGGCTGCCCATCCGCACGAAGTAGCGCCCCGAATCGTCGTGGCCGCGGTAGCTGTGGGCCCGCAATGTTTGCGGCATCACAAAGACCAGCACGCGGCGGTCAGGATCGCCGGTCGCAACTTCCTCGACCAGCGGCAAGATCGGCGGTGCGACCCGATCCCGGCACTGGCCAAGCGTACGGCCCACCAATTCGGCGATGCGATTGGCGGGCAGGCCGACGATGTTCGCCGACGGGAATCCGGCGGCGTCCTTGCCCTCGGCCACGCCGCAAACGACGTAGCCGCCGCCCAAATTGCTCGCGTCGTTGGCAAAGGCGACCAGCGTGCGCACCACGTCGGCGACATCGGCCACGCCGAGCTTCCATTCGACTTGGTCGCTTTCGCGGCGCAGCAGGCTATCTAGGTCGACAGGCACGGTTAGGCACGGCGCGGCGTCGGCCGCCAAGCGGGTAGTCTCTGGCGGGTGGTGCGCGGCGTCAAGGCTGCTACACCCCGATCCCGCTGTCTAATCCTCCGTCAGCCATCCCGCGTACTGCGGCCGCTACCCAACCGCACCAACCCCCCAGAGCCGCGCGTGCCACTGCAAGGCCGACCTGCTCTGCGGGCTCGAGGTACCGTGAGACCAGGAGCTTGCCCAGAGCGTGGCGAAAAGCGGGGGCTCCCCGTTTGGGTTGTTGTCAAGTCCACAAAGCGACTGCTCGCGCGTCGTCGCCGCACGCGGGTGGTGATGCTGTACCGACTGCTTGAAGCGGCTATCGCGGCCTTGCGGGCATCGGCGTGGTGGCGCTGCCCGACAAAGCCGACCTAAGCCACCCCCACCCGCAATTGCAAGCCCAATGCCTTGAGTACCTTGAGGACCGTCGCAAATTCAGGGTGCCCCTCGGCAGACAAGGCGCGGTATAGACTCTCACGCGCGAGGCCCGTGTCGCGGCTCAGTTGCGTCATACCCCGCGCGCGTGCAATGTCGCCAATTGCTGCTGTGACGAGCGCCGGGTCGCCGTCTTCCAATGCAACTTCCAAATAGGCGGCCATTTCTTCCGGTGTACTCAGGTACTCGGCTACGTCCCACGGCCGGGTGCGAATGGTTTTGGGTGTCATGGGATTTCCTCCAACTGGCGGGCGTCGGCCAAGGCTGTTGCGATGTCGCGCGACTGAGTGCTTTTGTCGCCTCCGCCCAGCAACACAATCAGGGTGAGACCTCGTTGGGCGACCGCGGGATCGCCGCTGCGGGCTGGGATCCCTGGTTCGCCCCGGACCGCCCGCGCACACCGGCCGACGTGGTGAACATCGGCTTTGTGTTGACCGTGATCGAGGATTTGGACGAGCGCCGGCAGGCCTTGCGCGGCTGTTCGCAGAGCGACCGCAAAGCACGCCGCCCCGATTGCTTGCGCAGCGACCGGGTTATTCTCGAACAGGTCCTAGTTCACCGATTTGGCAACACGGTCGGCTCGACGGTCAGCCGAAGCCCAAGCGCCGCCAACACCTTGAGCACGGTGGCAAACTCAGGGCTGTGACCGCCAGACAGCGCCCGATACAAGCTCACCCGCGAAACACCGGCAGAGCGTGCCACGCCGGTCATTCCTTGCGCGCGGGCTATGTCACCGATGGCCTTGGCGACCCATGCCGCGTCGGCCTCTGGGTCATCGATGCACGCTTGCAGGTAGGCTGCCCGCTCCGCTGGCGTGCGCAGGTGTTGGGCGACATCGTAGGGTTGGGTCGCGGTTGGCATAGCAAGCCTCCTTTGTTTCACAGGTTTCGGGCAAGGGTCAGGGCGCGGTTGATGTCGCTGGGTTGGCTCCGCTTGTCGCCGCCCGCCAGCAAGACGATGAGGTCGCTGCCGCGGCGAATGAACTAGACACGGTAGCCCGGCCCAACGTGGATACGCATTTCCGACACGCCTTCACCGACGGCTGCTACGTCGCCGGGCTTGCCGTACGCGAGCCGCTCGATGCGTGCCTGTATTCTGGATCGGCCGTGCAAGTCGCGTAGGGCCTGGAAATGATTTACTCAAGCATTTCTTCGGCCCGTTTGCTTGCTCAGTGGGTCGCCAGCTCGCGGCCTCGAAGGCCGACTCGCGGCTCCGCCTTGTGCCGAGAGTGTTCAACTTATTGTTTTCCAGTCCCTTAGGCCGTCGATCCATACCGTGAATTCTGGTGTGGCGCGAAGCGTAAGCACCGCGACATTGTAGCCGACGGGCTACATTCGGGCAAGTTGGGCGGTTGGCGTCTGCGATTCACGGTCACGGTGGTTGGAGCGCGCCGTTGCAGTTCGGTTGTCGGCGGCTGTGCAAACGGTGACCACCGGCGCGGCACCCGCCAGCCGCTGGGCTGCTACGGGGGCCACACCCTGATCCCCGTGGCCACCGCGAAGCGCGTCCATCTCGCGTACCACGGCCGCTGCCCAACCCCAACCGCGCCAAACCAGCAGCGCCGCGCGTGCCAACGCAGAAATTCCACCGGAGGCCGCACCGTCGCATCGGCGTGAACGTGCAGCGGCTGCCCGCGGGCGGACCGCAGGCGGTCGCCGGTCCGGGCACAGGTGTACCGGTAACCGGCGAGCACACTGCGCTTGAAGCGGCAGTCGCGGCCTTCCCTTTGGACGGCTTTCCACTTGTTGGCGTCGGCGTAGACCCGGGCGACCTCGGCGGTGGCAGGCACGGGCAATTCAGGGCGATGAACCAACCTCCTGGTCCACCGGCATCGCCAGCCCGCGCTCCAGTTCCTCGACCGTCGGCAGACAACCGCGCAGTGCTTCGGGCAGGACCTGCGGTAGTCGAGTCGTCCAACTTGCAACGCCCATGGGGCGGTCCAGGCGATCCAGCGCATACTCGACCATCAACTGGTTCTTGGCTGGGTCGCGCACCAGCAGCAACCCAATCGTCGCACTGTCGGTTTTATGGCGCAGTTGGGCGTCGACCGCCGCAACATACGCATTCAGTGTGCCCGTAAAGGCCGGGTCGAACGGCACCGCCTTCAGCTCGACCACGACAAAAGCCCGCAGCTTGAGATGGTAGAACAGCAAATCGACGAACACGTCGTCTGGCCCAATGGTTAGCCGCACTTGGCGCCCCACGAAAGCAAAGCCGACGCCCAGTTCGAGCAAAAACCGCTGGACTTGGTCGACCAGCGCCTGCTCCAATTCGCGTTCGCGACGGGCGTCGATGGTGCCCAAGAAATCGAAGAGGTTGGGGGTCTTTGAAAATCTGCGTCGCCAGGTCGGAATCGACTGGCGGCAGGGTCTGGGCGAAGTTCGTGAGCGCAGAGCCTTGGCGTAAAT
>CAXRHS010001070.1:0-4754 GCA_964230235.1 Myxococcota bacterium | reverse complement strand
CGAGATCCATCCACGCGTCGCGGTTGGCAGGCCAGTCCGCCAGCCAGCCAGCCAGCACAGCCTGCCGCAGTTGTGCGGCCAAACCGGGATCGGCCGGGTCCGCCGTCGCCAGGTCGTCAAAAAGCGCCAACGCAGCCGGGTCGCGGTCAGCGTGCAAGCGGTCGGCCACCCAATGCCTGCGCACGACTTCAGGCAGTGCGGCGGGACCAGCGAGTAGATGCCAGAGGGGCGCGGGCGGTGTTTCCATCCAGGCTGCGGGCACGGCACGGAGGGCTGCCAGGCCCTGGTCGCGCGGGCTCAACACCAGTTCGGGTGCAAACAGCACATCTTCGGCCTTGAGGCGCTCGCCGATTCCCTCCGAAGCGCGGCCCAGCCGCACGACCGGGTTGAACTGAAAGCGCTCCGACAGGTTGCCGGCCGCCAGCGCAGTGCGGAACGTTGCCACCAACGGTTCGTGCAGGTCAGCCAGCACTGCGACGACGGTCTCTGGCGCCAAATAGCCGGTGGTGTGCAGCCGCGGGTCGGTCACGTTGAAGCGCACCCCCAGCCATGGCAGGCGATGGCCGGCCGCCAACAGGCCATCGACGCGACGCGCGAACTCCGCGGGACCCATCTCGGCCTGATGGTCGCGATCCACCGCCAGCGTCAGCGTCCAGTGCGCGTGCCGACCCGCGAACCGCTCTTGCAGCCAATTGTCGCGGTGGTTGGCGTCGAGCGGAATCGGCAGGCCGTTGGTGTAGCACTCCACGGCTGCGTGCGCTCCGCCGAGTTCGGCCGCGATGGCGCGAAACTGCGGGTGAGCGAGCGGTTCGCCGCCGATCAGCACCAGCTTGTCCAGGCCGCGCAGTTGCGCTTGCAGCGCTTGGACATCCTGTAGCGAGAACTCGCGGCCGGTGTCTTGGGTGCCCGCCGCGAAACAGAAGCCGCACCGAAGCGGGCAGCGCGTGGTCAGATCCACTGTCGCCGTTGCCACGCCCGGCGTCGGCCGCTCGGCAAACAGGCGTGCGCGCCGGTAGAAGGACGAGAAGTACAGCGGATCGACCGCCGCCAGCGCGCGCAGCAAGCGCGCGGTCGGCCCGATCACGGCGACTCCGCCGGACCCAGGTCGTGCTCAAACGTACAGTAGCGGCAGAACTCGAATTGCCCGGCACGGTTGCGAAATGCGGCCGCCCGCTCGGAACCCACGATGTCTGCCAGGCTCTGCTTGCCGAGGTTGCCGACGACGGCCTCGGCCTCAAACTGCACCACGGGCTGGTTGCACAGCCGCACGTCACCGCCGGGCTGCACGCACACCAACCGCTGCGCCACCTGGCACCTTTGACCCGTCGCAAACAGCCGGTTGTATTCGCCGCGGGCGACACGCTCAATCGTGTCGTCGGCGTGCAGCGGCTCTGCGTCGATGGCCGGCCGCACCGCGAGCACGATGGCATGGGACTGCGCAAACGCATGGCAGCGTGGCAGAATTTCACGCACCAGCTCACGCACTTCACTTGCATGGAGCAGTCCAGTCACGCTGCCGATTTCGGCCACTGGCTGGCACAGGAACAAGGTCACGCCGCCGACGCCGAGCTCTGCGGCCAGCGCCAACAGCTCTGGCAGACCGCGGAAATTGAGCCGCGTGACCACGGTGTTGAGCCCCAGCCATGGAGCGCCCGCTTCGCCCAAGCGCCGCAAGGTTGCGAGCGCCTCTGCGTGCATGCCTTCGCGCTGTTTGAGGTCGTCGTGGATCGCCGCATCGGCGCTGTCGAGCGAGACCGCGAGGTCGCAAATCTCCGCCGCGGCCAGCTTGCGCACGGTTTCGTCGTTCAGCCCCACACCAGTGGTCGTGATGTAGAGCTTGAGGCCGAGCGCCTTGCCGTAGTCCAGAACGGCAAACAGGTCTTGGCGCAAGGTGATCTCGCCGCCAAACAGTTCGACATGCTCGGTGCCGACCACCGCCGCTTCTTGCAGGGTCGCGCACACCTGGCGCAGGTCCATGTTGTCGCGCAGGCGCAGCGGCAGGTTGCAGTAGCGGCAAACGGTGACGCATTTTCGGTTGGCCAGCAAGGTCAGATGGCTGGGCAATGCCGGTACGGTTGCGTTGGGGTCCAGGGTGTAGAGCAGCGTCCACGGGTCGGCGCCGTGACGCCCGGGCAAGCGGTAGTCCAGCAGGCGCAGGCGGGTTTTGCGCAGCGACCGCGCCACCACGGCGGGATCCGCGGGCGCGGGTCGCCACGGGGCCGTTTCACCCGCCGCGAGAAGCAACGTCGGCGCGCGGCCGACGACAGCGATGCGGGTCGCAGGGTCGAGCCGCTGCAACTGGCGAGCCAGGTCGACGCGGCCTTGGTGGGTCAGCAACCCGGCGCCCTCGACCACCAGGTCGGCCCTGAGCGTAGGTGCGGGATCAGCAACCGCCGGCGTGGTCTCGAAACAGCCAGCGCACGCATACCGGTTGCCGCAACGGCGACAGGCCGCCATCAGCTGCAAAGTCGTGTGGCCATCGGCCGAGCGTGCAGTGCCAAATGCCGCCTTGTGGGTCAGCGCCACCACGTTGGCCGCGTCGGCCCCCTCGGCTGCAAAGGCGTCAAAATTCTCGCCATTGCAGACCAGCGCGGCGCCAAGGCCGAGCTTGCGCGGCGGTTGGACGCGGCTGCCGTCACAACAGTCGAGCTCGAAATCGCCGCACGCCGTGCGCACCGAGGCAACAACATCTGCGGGTTGCGGTGGGACTTCGCCGCGGATCGCCGCCCAAAGCACCTCTGCGACCGCTGCGTCGTCGGCTGCCCGCGCCAAGGCGCGCAACAGTTCGGCCTGCGCGGGATCGACCGTCGCCACTTCGTGCCCGATCGCAAACTGGCGTGCACGGGCAAAGGCCGGCCGACCGTCGCGCACGGCCACGCGGGCAACCACCGCCCCGCTACCAGACGCCGCGGCGACGCGCAGCTCACCAGGACGCATTTCAAGCGCATGAACCACGATTCCTGGCGCCAACGCTGCCGCCAGGGCCTTCGCGGTTGCGGCTGGCGCTGGCGCGAACGGCAGCTGACCCGTGACCGCGCTGCGCTGCTGTGGCTGGGTAAAGTGAACCAAGGCGCGCCACAGCCGCCGACCCATGCGGCACGCAGGTCAGGCTACCACGGCAAATTGTCGAAAACCGTTGGCCTGACCCGGCACCAGCCGGGTTTTGTCGCGGTTTTGTCGCGCGGCGCGCGCAACGGGCTCAATGCACGTGCCCGACCCGCTTGCTCAAGATCGCGGTGCGGTCGCGAAAGCGCAGTTCCAGCGTCACGCCGTCTTTGTCTTTGTAACCCGGCAGCAGCGCGTCGATGCGGCTGACGCGCGCGCCAGTGTCCGGGTGGGTGCCGTAGAAACGGTAATTGCTTTCCGCGGTTCGCCCTGCGGCAAGCCGGGAAAGCACCGAGCGCAACCCGTCTGGCGCCCAGCCGACGCGCGCCAGGATGGCGGTGCCGATGCGGTCCGCTTCGAACTCGTCGTCTTGCGGCAGGCCCTTGGTCATGTAGTCGTCGAGAAACCCATCGACGATCTGGCCAAAAACGGCTTGCGACTTCCAGCCGGTCGAATCGACAAGTGCCTGCTTGCTTTTGAGGTTTTGCAGAATCTTGGTCGCATGGCCAGCGGCGATGTGCGCGATTTCATGGGCCAGGATGCCGGCCAGCTCGGCTTCGCTGCGGCACGCCTTGAGCGCGCCGCGGGTAATGAAGACGTAGCCGCCCGGCGCAGACACCGCGTTGACCTCGTCGGTGTTCAAGATCGCGAAGTGGTAGGGCAATTCCGGGCGCGGCGAATGGATGGCCAGCGCCTCGCCGACCAGGTTGACGTACTCCACCAATTCCGGGGTCTTGTCCAAGCCGCCATAGCGCGCCACCACCTGGACTGACACCGCGCCGCCGTAGGCAATCTCTTCTTCCGGCCCCACCGGCAGTTGCATGGCGCCGGCGCGCAAGCCGCCTTCGACCAACTGCCCGACGTTGACGAACTCGCAAGCGGGCAGCAGCCACGCGGCGCCAAGGACGGCGATTCGGACCCACGCGCTCATCGGATGCCCCGCAGCAAGCAAATCGGCAAGCCGGCCACGGCGCACGCCAACGGTTCGCGGTACGGCCGCAGCGACCTGGCCGTCCGCTGATCTGCGAACTCGCCAAGCCGGCCGTCCTTGAGAAAGGCCTCGACCTTGGGCTCCGGCACGTTGTAGCGCTCCATTTCTTTGACGTCGGCAATCGCCTGCGCCATGTCGCCCTTGCCTGCCGCATACGACTCGGCCTCTGGCGCCAGACCGCGGGCGCCCGCCGTGTAGGCCACGCCCGAACCGCCACCGCCGCGCGCCGCTGCGCCAAGTGACTCGGCCAGTCCCGCCTTGGCAGGGGCGGTCGAAGCGACCCACTGCCGTGCGATCCAGCCGGTCTGGCCGGCCGCGGTCGTCACTTGCAAGAACGCCGCCTCCTCGGTGACGACCGTCAATTGTTGGCCAAACGCGAGCTTGGCCACCTCTGGCGCAGAACTGGTCTTGCCCGAACGCAGCTTGGCGTAGCGCGTGTTGACGTACACCGGTCCGGCAGCCAGCGCCACCGCGGCCACCAGTTGGGCCGCTGCCAGCAGCAAGCTCACAGCCCAGCGTTGGAGAATTCGAGGGTTGGCAGTCATGGGACAACCTGCGCAGCGATGACACCCGCGGCCGGCATGGTAGCGGCGCGCGCGCAGCGGTGCAATTTCGGTACTGCGTGCACCACCGCTGCTCAACCGTCGCGCTGCGGCTC
>CAXRHS010001069.1:0-8582 GCA_964230235.1 Myxococcota bacterium | reverse complement strand
GCATCAAGGTCGAACCGGGCACCGTCGCCTACTTTGGCAACCTGAACCTGTCGCGCAATGCCGACAAGTGGCAATCGGTGGTGCGGGTGGTCAACCGCCCGGCGGTGGCGCGCGAGCGGCTGGCGCGGGACTACCCGGCCTTGCTCGGGCTGCCGGGGTTGCCGGCGGCGGCGACGGCGGTGGGGCGGTGAGTGGCGCGCGCGGACCCACAGAATTGCAGGCCATGTCGGGGTGGTTTCCTAGCTTGGCACGGTTCCTGCACGCCGGTGTCTCGACCGCAAGCCATGGCGCTGTACGCCGTGCGCGGGGAGGGAGGATGGCAGTGCACCGCAATTGGCGCCATTTCGGGGTTGTGGTGTTGGTCCACCTGGCCGCGGCTGCCTGCACCGAAACGGGCACGGTGGTGCCGGCAGAGGTTGGCGCGGTCGTCGATGGCGCGGCCGCGGGCACCGAGGTTGGCGCCGAAGACGCGATCGAGACAGATTCCGGGGTGCAGCTTCTGGACGTCGCCGGCAATGTGGCGCCGGACGCGAGCACGGAGTCGTCGGTGCCAACGTGTCCCGGCGGTACGGGCTGCGCGTGCAAGGAAAACCAGGATTGTCAGAGTGGTTTTTGCATCGACGACCCGGCCATCGTGACAAGCAAAGTTTGCGCAGCAACTTGCTCCGCGAGCGTGTCCTGCCTGCCAGCGTTCATCTGCGCCGCGGCGCCCGGCAGCGACGTTGTCTACATCTGCGTTCCCAAGTTCGCCAAGCTGTGCGACCCCTGCAACAGGATCGCTGACTGCGCTTCTATCGGGCTCAAAGATCCCGAATGCATCGACTACGGCGCCGCCGGCAGATTCTGCGGCGTGCTTTGCAGTACCTCCAGCGAATGCCCATCGTCCGATTTCGAGTGCCAACCGAGTGCGACTGCTGGCAGCGCGTCGGGGGCGAAGCACTGCGTCCGCAAATCGGGGCTCTGCGAGTGCTCGGCCGCGGCCAAGGCCAAAAAGTTGGCGACCGCCTGCTGGCTCGAAACCAAGAACGCCGAAGGCATCGTCGTCGGCAAGTGCTCGGGCGAACGCAAGTGTGACGATAACGGCCTTTCCGCGTGCAGCGCCCCGGACGTCCAGGTCGAAACCTGCAACGGGTTGGACGACGACTGCGATGGCAAGACCGACGAAACCGGTGCCTGCGACGACAACGAATCGTGTACCGCCGATTCCTGCGACAGCGCCAACAAGGCGTGCGTGCACGCGCCGACACCTGGCAACTGCGACGCCGACAGCAACAAATGCACCGATGGGGACGCATGCGCAAAGGGAAAGTGCGCGCCGGGAAAGGACCTGGACTGCGACGACAAGGACGATTGCACAAAGGACAGCTGTGACGCCAAGGTCGGCTGTGTTCATGCACCGGACGCCGGCAAGGCCTGCAACGCCGACGACAACCCGTGCACCGTCAACGACGCCTGCGACAAGGCCGGCAAGTGCCAGGCCGGCCCCGACAAGGCGTGCACCAACAGCGATCAGTGCCTCAAGGGCAAGTGCGAAACCAATGGCGAGATCCCGGGCGCGTGCAAGTACACGTTCCAGGCAACGTTCCCGTGCAATGACGGCAACATGTGCACCGACGACGACAAGTGTGACAAGAGCAAGAACGACTGCGCCGGCACCGTGAAGGTTTGCGACGACCAAAAGCCCTGCACCGCCGACACCTGCGACCCGCTCAAGGGCTGCCAGCACGACCCGACCCTGACGACGCCGTGCAACGACGACGACGCCTGCACCACCAAGGACACCTGCGCCAAGGGCGTGTGCGTCGGCACCACCCTCGACCCGACCAAGCCCAAGGGCGTCGGCGGCTGCAACGACGACAATCCGTGCACCACCGACCTGTGCAGCCCGGCCAACGGCTGCCAGAACAAGGCCGACAACGCCGAAAAATGCGACGACGGCAACCCCTGCACCCAGGGCGACGTCTGCGCCATCGGCACCTGCAAGCCTGGCACCAACACCTGCGCGTGCGCCGTCGACGCCGACTGCAAGAGCAAGGAAGACGGCAACCTGTGCAATGGCACACTTTTCTGCGACAAGTCCTCGGCACCCTACCAGTGCAAGGTCAACCCGAGCACGATCGTCGAGTGCAGCACCGCCAACGACGGCCAGTGCAAGGCGACCGCCTGTGACACAGCAAGCGGCAAGTGCGTGACCACCAACAAGACCAACGGCCAGGACTGCGACGCCGACAAATCGGTGTGCACGGAAAAGGACGCGTGCGCCGACGGCAAATGCGTGGCCGGCGGGGCTGTCGCTTGCGACGACAAGAACCCGTGCACCACGGATGCCTGCGACGCCGCCAAGGGCTGTGTCTACTTGCCGAACTCCATCGGGTGCGACGCGGATGGCGATGCATGTACGGTCGGCGACGTCTGCAAGGTCGGCACCTGCACGGCAGGCGCCAAAAAGGTCTGCGTCGACGGCAACACCTGCACGGCCGACGCCTGCAACGCGGCGGACGGCAGCTGCAACTTCCCGCCCGCCGCGGGGTCTTGCGACGACGGCAACGCGTGCACGGTCGGCGACAGTTGTGCCAGCGGCAAGTGCGTCCCCGGCCCTGGGCCGAGCTGCGACGACAGCAACCCGTGCACCAAAGATTCGTGCGACCCCATCAAGGGCTGCGCGAACGTCCCCGACGACGGCCAAAAAGTGCCCTGCTACAGCGGCGCGCCCGGCACCAAGGACGTCGGGGCGTGCAAGGGTGGCAGTCAGGCGTGCGCCGCCGGCAAATTGGACTCCGTCTGTAAGGGCGAGGTCGTGCCGGCCAAAACCGAAGCGTGCGACGGCGTGGACGACACCTGCAACGGCACCACCGACGAAGGGTGCAAGGTGACAGGCATCGCCGTCACCTTTGGCGCAGCCCACCTCGGTGGGGCATCGCAGAGCGGCGGAGTCGCCGCCTTTTTCGGCGGCAGCGCGGTCGTGGGGCAGGCCAAGGATCAACTGGGCAAATGGTGGACGGATTTCGGCTTCGGCGCGGCATTCGCGCCGTGGTGGGCACAGAAGTAGGAGGGACAGTCATGCGTTCTCAACCAAATCGGCGGGCTTGGCTGCTCGCGGGCGTCGCGGCCTGGGCGGCTGGGTACCTGCCAGCGGCGGCGGCGGCCGTTCCAACGGGCGTGGCGCTGGAGGGCGCGCTCAACACCAGTTCCGGCGGACCGGCTTCCGATGGCAACTACGCCGTGACCTTCAACGTGTACGAGGCGCAGACCGGCGGTTCGCCGCTGTGAACCGAGAAGGCGACGGTGGCGGTCAAGGGCGGGCGCTTTGCGACCACGCTCGGGCAGCAGACGGGGCTGGTGGCCGCCACGTTCCAAAAGGGCGCGTGGATCGGCGCGGCCATCGGCGGCGACCAGGAGCTGCAGCGCAAGCCCGTGCTGTCGGTGCCGTTTGCGCTGCGGGCGGCGGTGGCCGAGGGGGTCGAGTGTTCGGGGTGCGTGGACGGCGCCAAGGCCATCAAGCCTGGCAGCGTGCCGGCTACGGCTGTGGGTTTCAGTTGGGCCGCTGGTGAGAGTCCCGGGGGCTCGGCGAACTACGCCCTTGCCGCGGGTTCGGCAAAGACCGCCGATGCGGCGAAAGTGGCAGATAGCGCGAAGGTCGCGCAGGACTTGCAGTGCACGGGGTGTGTGGGGGTGGCGGAATTGAAAGTGGACGCGCAGCTTGACCTCGCTGGGTTTGGGCTCAAGACGACCGGGGCCGTGGCAGCGAAGGAGTTTGTTGGGGATGGGTCGAAGTTGACGGGGATTGCCGTGCCGAAAGGCGGTTGCGTACCCGGCATGGTGGTGTCGAACATCAAGGCCGATGGGACAGTCGAGTGCGCCGCGCTGTTCGACGGCAAGGGCAAGGTGTCTGCGAGTTTGATGCCTTTTAGTGCGGGCGACCTCATTGCCCTGGGGGATCGCCCGTTGATTGAGGGGCTTGCTGGGTATGCGACGGCGAACTTCAGCATTGCTGGACTTGGCGAGGCCAGCGAACTCAAGTTGGGCGTTGCGAAGTACGTCAAGGCCGGGGTGAAATTCGGGCCAGGAGGCGCAATCACAGGAGCAGCGGCCGATCACGATGATTTCGCCTGGTGGGTCAACCCAGCGCTGTACGATTCGTACGACGACTTCAACAGTGGGACGATCGACGCCGCTCGATGGGCGATCAGCGGTGAAGACTCAAAGAGCGCTTCAGCGCAGGTCTTCGCCGGTGATGGCAACGCACTGTACGTATTCGGCAATAATTCCATGGATGTTCACTCCAAGGCGATTCCCAAGGGGCATCACTTGGCTGCGCGCTTCTCCATCAGCGGCAGCAAGGACGCGGATGCGTCGTTTTCAGTCGGAGGTTGCACTGTCGCAGCCGGCGGCTGCAAAAGCAGTGACTGCTCGTTTTCAGCGAGCGGAAGTGTCCTTGTTCGCGCAAGACAGGACGGCAAGTACGACATTCACTTGGGCACCGGGCCGGTGTGCAAGGGCGTCACGATGCCAGACGGGCCACGCCTCCAGTTTGAAGGATCTGCCAACTACTGGTGCTGCAAAGCGTATCTCGCCATTGACTCTGTAGTCGTGAGCCGGTACCAGGCCTTTAGCAAAGTCGGTGGCATCGGCTGCGACGACGCCAACCCCTGCACCTGGGACTACGTCACCGCCTCGGGCTGCATCCACACCAACCACACCCTGCCGTGCAACGACGGCAGCGCCTGCACCTCGGGCGACACCTGCACCGCCGGCAAGTGCATCGGCGCCCAGGTCACCTGCAACGACAACAAGCCCTACACCGCGGACGGCTGCGACAAGGTCGTCGGCTGCACCTACCTACCCTGCGCCAGCGCCAAATTCGACTTCACCAAGGATGGCGCCGCCGGGTGGACCCTCAAATCGAACTGGACCGCGACCGCCTCCGGCCTCACCGGCAAGGACAGCACCGACACTGCGTCCTCGCCCCTGCTGTCGCCATCCGCGCAGTTCGTGCGCCTGCAATACGACTGCCTCACCGGCGGCGACAGCCTCACCTTGAACGACAAGGCCCTCGCCTGCACAAAAGGCGCGCACGACGACATCGTCGACCTCGGCTCCAAGCAGCCCGTTCTGGTCCTCAAGCACATCGGCGCCGGCACGGTCGTCGTCAAAGAGGTATGGCCGCTCAAGGACGCCGACGGCAGCTGCCAGTAGGTGCTGCAACGCCGCAGCGCGACCGGGGTCTGATTCTTGACCGGCGGCTCCGTGCTTGCCTGAATGCCTTCTCCGGACCGCGTCGTCAAGCGGCCTGTTTTAGGCAACCAGGCTGCTGCCCGCCGCCTACACCACCCCTCGCACCCAAGCCCGCTTACCCTCAAACACCACCGCCCACTGCGCCACGCTACCCGCCCCACGCTCGCGCAAGGCTGCCGCATAATCCTTCTGCCGCAACTGCGCCTCGGCCGAGTCCAGCGCCATTTCCGCGGTCTCACCGTTTCTGACTTTGGGCACCTTGAGCTCCAGCACAGCGCCAGGTTCACCCACCGTGCGCGGGCAAACCAGCACATCGTAGCGCCCGTGGCCCGCCTCGCGGTTGCTGGTGACCTCATGGGTCGCGTCCAACGTCGCCATCAGCCCCAGCACAAACGCCTGATACACGGCTTCGGCGGGCCGCTGGGCGATATCGTGGTACGAAAGCATGGCCAGCGCGAGGTCGCCGAGCAGGTCCTCGGCGAGGACAGCGTCGCCAGTCAGCAGCGCAGCGCACAGGGCCGGGGCACGCCCACCGGTGCCCACCTGAGATTCAAACTGCGACCGAAACATGCGCCGCAGCGCCGACAGGACTTCGCGATTAGGCAACTGCAAATCTACGACAGTCTCGCCATTTTGGTCATGCACGGCGCCCGCTTTGAGGTAACCCGCAAACAGCAGCAGCGACCAGACCGCGTCCTCGTTGGTTTCGATGCCGCGCAAGACCAGGTTTTCGTCGATCAACCGCTGCACCTTGCCGCCGGCGAGCAGGGTGTTCCAATCTTCCAACGAAATGGCGTTGCGCCGCAGCAACAGTTCCCGCAACAGGTCGTCGCTGGAGGTATTGGCCCAGTAGGGTTTGAGCCCGTCTTCGGGCGTATCGAGGTAGTTGAGCACCGACCAGGGGTTGTAGATCGTTTGCCCGCCAAAAGTGTAGCCGTTGTACCAGGTCTCGACGCCTGGCAGCTTGTCGGACAGGCCGCACAGTGCCGCCAACTGGGACACCTCGGCGGGATTGAAGCCGAAGCGGTCCGCGCAGCGCTTGGACAGCACGGTGTACACCGTCAAGTTGTTCAGGCCCGAGAAAAGCGACTCTTTGGCGACCCGCAAGATGCCCGTCAGTACGCCGCGGTACAGGTGCGGGTTATCTTTGAGGCCGGCGCTGAAGAACGCGCGGAAGAAGGCGATGACGTCGTCGTAGTAGCCGTGCGCCCAGCCCGAGGTGATGGGCGTGTCGTACTCGTCGATCAAGAGCACCACCTGTTGCCCGCGTCCGCGGCGCAGCCAGCGGGCCAAGTCAAGCACGGCGGCGTGCAGTTCGACATCGCTCGCCGTCGCCGATTTCAAGCGTGCGAAGCGAGCCGACTCGTCGGCGTCCAGCGCAGCGCGACCGACATCCGCAACCACCTCGCCGCAAAATCGTCCGATGACGTCGGCAATACTGGCGCGGCAAGCGGACCAGTCGCGGCTCTTGACATCTTTGAAACTAAAGAGGATGACCGGATGCTGGCCGAACGTCGCCCGCACGTCGCCGCCGGCCTGCCACACCGCAAGGTCGCTGAACGCGCCCGTGTAGTCCGTTGGCTGGCCAATCTCGTCGTGCGGGTCGAACCACGCCCGAAGCATCGTCATCGCCAGGGTCTTGCCAAATCGGCGCGGGCGCGGCAGCAATAGGACTTGCTTTGGGTTCTGCACGACGTCGGCGATGAGCAGCGACTTGTCGACGAAATGCGCGCCTTGCGCCCGCAGGCTGGAGAAGGTCGAGTTGCCGATGGCGAAGCGGGGCTTCATGCGGGCGATTGTACGCGCGGCGCGGCGGGGGCGGCAACGTCGCGCAACGCACCGCTTACCCGATCCGCGGCGTAGCAATCCACGCCAGCCCGTCCACCGCCGCGAAATCGCTGTCGCACGACAGCAGCGTTGCCCCGTGTTCGATGCACTGCGCCGCAATCCACAGGTCGTTGCTGCCGATCGGTCGGCCCTTGTCGCGCAGCATCTTGGCAATGCGTGCAAAATGCCAGGCGGTGTCCCAGCCCAGCGGTGCCAACTTGCACAGCGGGTGGTCCAACAACTGCCGCAACTGAGCGACGTTGGCGTCAAAGCGGTTGCCGCATCGAAAGCCGTGCATCAGTTCGCCAACGACAACGGGCGACAGCACAATTCCCGTGGCAGCGCGAAAATGGTCTGTGACCAACGGTTCGCCCACCTGTAGCGCTGTGTAGGCGTTGGTGTCCAGCAAGAGCCTCACCGCCACAACCCCGGATCCGGGACATCGAAGTCCCTCAAAGCCTCGGTCATCGCCCGCGCCTCGTCCACGCTCCAACCGCCCAGCCACGCGTCCATCGAATGGCCAATGGTGGGCTCTGTCGCCGCTTCACCTCCCAGGCCGGCGCCGCGCCGCATCAACTCGACGGCAGCTTGGCTCAAGGACAGGTGGTGGCGGGCGGCGTGCTGACGAAGACGGGATTCAAGCTCGTCGTCCAGGCCGCGGACGGTCAGTTGCGCGACGCTCATCGGTGGTGACTCGCGGCGAGTCGAAGTGCGACTCGCGCGCAGTATAGCGATTGCTTGCACTGCGGGCAAACGGGCGGCGTTTTTCTGGCGAATCGACGCCCGCCCGCTACTCCACCTTCCCCCGCCAAACCTTGGTCTTGTCGCCGCCACCGCCGACCACGTACACCCAATCCTTCCAGCCGACCGTCTGCGCCGAAAAGCCCGCCTGCCCCGGCAGCGACGGCATCTTGCCATCGGGGTCCCAGGGCCCGAGCTTGTCGCCCACCTCGGCGGTCAGCACCGACTCGAGGTCTCCGGTCGCAGTAGAACCGCCAGCGATCCATACGCGGCCCTTGAGGTACACGGCGCGCGACTGCCGACCAACTGGCAGGGTGCCCATCGGCAGCCAGTCGCCCAGGCTGCCATCGGCCTGCAGCTTGGCCGCCAGCACCTGTTTGCCGGGCAAACCGCCCTCGGCTGGACCAAACAGCCACAAGCGGCCCGCGATGGGCAGCGCCGAGCCGACGCCACCGCCCGCGGCTTGCGGCAACGGCTTGGCGTCTTTCCAGGCGCTGCCGACCTTGCCGCCGGCCTCGATCGTGTTGTAGCGCACGATGCCGGTCCAGCTACTGGCGCCGCCGCCGACCAGGTACACCCGGCTGCCGGCTAGCGCCGGAGCAATGGCGTAGAGCTTGCTCGGCATGGCGGTCTGGTCCGACCACGCCCCCAACGCGCCGTTGCTGCCGAGCGGTGCCGACCGCACCGCGCTGACGTCCTGGCTGCTGCCCTGGATGCCGCCGGCCACGTACAGCAAGCCACCCGCCACCCACGCGGCTGGCAACTCCAGCGGTGTCGCC
>CAXRHS010001068.1:0-5688 GCA_964230235.1 Myxococcota bacterium | reverse complement strand
GGCGGCCAAGGCGTGCAAGTCCACCGGGCGCTCGGGGCTGGCCAGCGGCAGCGGCGAGTCGTGCTCGTTGAACCATCCCTCCATCGGCAGGTCATCGGACGACGGCACCTGGCCGGCTTGAACCAGCGCCTTGAACTTGGCGGCATTGAGCGCACCGGGCAGCACCAAGCCCAGTCCCGGCCCTTGGGTGCCGGTGGTGCCGCCGATGCCAACCTCCTGATCCTGAGCCTTGCCCGCGTCCAAGCCGGTCGGCGCACTGTCCGCCGTCCGTCGGCGCGCGCTGCCAGCCTGATTGTCCAGCGCAATCCAACCGTCCTCAGACTGCGCCATCGTGCCGGCGCTCTCGCTCGCGCACGCAACCAGGCAACAGCCGAAAATACCGGCAACAATTGGCTTCATCACGGGCACTTCCACGAAATGGCGAGGTCGTCGACCCATGCGCCCTGGCCGTTGTTGTTGGTGTTGTTGGCGATGAACACAATCTGGATGCCGATGGTCTGTCCCTTGTACAAGTCCAGCGGAATCGAGGTCGTCGCAAAGCCGTTGGTCGACGTGCACACCACCGCCACCGGACTGCCGTTGATGCGGAACTCGACGCGGTCGTTGTTGCAGTTCGGTTGCTCGTTCGGGGCCTTGCTGAACAGCACCTTGGCCGTGAACACCGGCGAGTTCTCGCCGGCCGGAATCGTCTGGTTGAGCAACGCCGCGGTGCCCGTGATCGGAATCGGTACGGGAATTGGCATGTTGTAGCTGTGCTGACCGTTCTGCGGGTTGATCCAGCCAAAGTACAGCGAGGTCTTGGGCGAACTGGACTGGGTGCTGTCGAGCGCCCACTTCATCAGCGGATGCGGATTGCTTAGTTCCAGTGGCGAGACCAGCCCGTCGTCGAAGTTCTTGGTAAAGCCGGTCGGCGAGACATGGGTGCAGCTGCCATCGGCCGCGTTGCAGGCGTCGGTGGTGCATGCCACGCCATCGTCGCAGTTCTTGGGCGTGGCCTTGCAACTGCCGCCGCTGCACGCCTCGGTGGTGCAGTTGTTGCCGTCGCTGCACGCGGCGGCGTTCGGTGCAAACACGCAGTTGCCATTCGCCTTGTCGCAGCTGTCGCTTGTGCAGGTGTTGCCGTCGTCGCACGATTTCGCGGTGCCAGCGCACGCCTTGTTGGCGCAAGCATCGTTTTGGGTGCACGCATTCTGGTCGTTGCACGGGCCAGTGGTCGCCGCGTTGACGCAGCCGGTTTGTGGCGAGCAAGAGTCGGCGGTGCAGGGGTTGGCGTCGTCGCAGTTCAGCTTGCCGGCGCCCAAGCACTGGCCTTGCACGCAGGTGTCGCCGGTCGTGCAGGCGTTGTTGTCGTTGCAGTTGTTGCCATTCTGACTGAAGACGCACCCGGTCTGCGGGTTGCAGGTGTCGGTCGTGCACGGATTGTTGTCGTTGCACGGCAGCTTGGTGCCGGCGCACGCACCCGCGGTGCAGACGTCGTTGGTGGTGCACGCGGTGTTGTCGTTGCACGCGGCGCCGTTTTGCGGCGTGGTCACGCAGCCCACCTTGGGGTCGCAGGTATCGCTGGTGCAAGGGTTGTTGTCGTTGCACGTCAAGGTCGCGCCGCCGACGCATGCCGGCTTGCCGGCGACGACGCCGCAGACGTCGCCCGAGGTGCATGCGCTGCCGTCGTCGCACTTGCCGCCCAGCGCTGGGGTGGTCAGGCAGCCGGCGATGAGGTCACAGCTGTCGGTCGTGCACACGTTGTTGTCGTTGCACAGCGCGCCCTGGCCGACGTGAGTGCAACCGGTCTTGGCGTCGCAGGCATCGAGCGTGCAGCCCACCCCATCGTCGCAGTTGGCGGGTACGCCGATGCAGGTGCCAAACGAGCAGACGTCGCCACCGGTGCAAGTGTTGGCGTCGTTGCAGGGTGTTCCAGGCGACTTGGGAACAAGCAAGCAGGTGCCGGTCGCCGTCTGGCAGGTGTTGGCGAGGCAGGCCGTGTCCTTGCTGGCGTCACAGACGACCACACTGCCCGGTTTGACCTTGCAGCTGCCCTGCTGGCAGCTCAGGGTGCCGTTGCAGGCGTTGTTGTCCTGCTGGCACTGGCTGTCGTTCTGGCAGAAGCAATTGTTGAACGGGCCCTGGCACTGGCCGTTCTGGCAGATGTCGATCGGCGTGCATGGGTTATTGTCGTTGCAGGTCACCGGCGGAAAGCCGCCGAGGTTGGCGTGCTTGCAGCCGGTCTTGGTGTCGCAGCTGTCGGTGGTGCAGGTGTTGTTGTCGTTGCAGTTGACCTGACCGACCAGGCAGGCGCCGCCGAAGCACTGCCCCTGCGTGGTGCATGCGTCTGCATCGTCGCACGGTGTGCCGTTTGGCTTGTTGGCCTGGCCGCACTGGCCGGTCTTGGGTTCGCACTGGTTGGTCTGGCACGCGCCGGAGCTGGGCGTGCACACCACCACGCTGTTGGGTTTGGGCACACACTGGTTGTTGCTGCACATCAGCACGCCGTCGCACAGGTTGCCATTGTCCAGGGCCGCGCAGTCGGCGTCGGACTTGCACTGGCACTGGTTGGCGCCGGACTTGCACGCCCCCGCGCTGCATACGTCGCCGACCGTGCACACATTGCCGTCGTCGCAGGCGTTGCTGTTGTTGGTCTGCGAGCAGGTTCCGGTGCTGCCGCACACGGCGGTCGTGCACGGGTTGCCGTCGTCGCCGCAGCCATTGGGGCCGTTGCAGACGCCCGCCTGGCACTGGCCGACGCCGCCGCACAACTCTGGGCCGCCGCAGGGGGTGCCGTTGGCGGTGTTGCTGGTTTCGCACTTGCCGTTGGCCGGGTTGCACTGGTTGGCGGTGCATTGCTTGCCGGTGGCGGCGCAGCTGACCACGGTCTTGGGGTCGAGCACGCACGCGTTGTTGCTGCACACCAGCGTGCCGTTGCAGGCGTTGCCATCCTCGAACGTGCCGCAGTCGGCGGTGGCCTGGCACTGGCATACGTTGGCGCCACTTGCGCACTGGCCGGCCTTGCAGGCGTCGGCGCCGGTGCACTTGTTGCCGTCGTCGCAGACGGTGCCGTCTTTGGTGGCAGGGTGGGTGCAGCCCTGGTTGGCGTCGCAGATGTCTTGCGTGCACGGGTTGGTGTCGGTGCAGTTCAAGCTGGCGCCGGTGCAGGTGCCCGTCTGGCAGGTGTCGCCGCTGGTGCACAAGCTCTTGTCGTCGCACGGGGTGCCGTTGGGCTTGGGCGCCGCGGTGCATTTGCCGGTCTTGGCTTCGCAGGTGTTGGTGGCGCAGGCTCCGCCGTCGGCGCAAACCACCACCGAGCCGGCCTTGAGCGCGCACTTGTTGGCCGCGCAGACCAGCGTGCCATTGCACAGGTCGCCGTCTTCGAACTTGGCGCAGTCGGTGTCGCTTGTGCACTGGCACTGGTTGGCGCCCGAAATGCACTGGCCGGTCGGCGAACAGACATCGCCGACAGTGCACGCGTTGCCGTCGTCGCACGCGCCGGGCACCGGGCTGTGCTGGCAGCCGGCCTTGGGGTCGCAACTGTCGAGGGTGCACACGGTCTTGTCGTCGCAGTTCAGCGGGCTGCTGCCGACACAGGCGCCGCCAAAACACGCCGAACTGCCGGTGCACGCGGTGCCGTCGTCGCAGCCCTGGCCATCGGGCTTGCTGGTCTTGACGCACTGGCCACTACTGGCCGCACAAGCGATGGTGGTGCATGCGTCGCCGGCTGGGCAGGTGACCACGCTGCCGGGTTTGGAGATGCACTGGCCGTTGCTGCACTGCAGCGTGCCGTTGCACAGGTCGCCGTCGTCTTTGCAGTCAACGTCGGTCTTGCACACGCCACACACGTTGGGCCCGGGGGCACAGCCGCCCTTGTTGCACACATCGGGGGCGCTGCAGGCGTTGCCGTCGTCGCACGGGTTGGTGTTGGCGTTGTTGGTGCAACCGGCCTTGGGGTCGCAGACGTCGGTCGTGCAACCGTTCTTGTCGTCGCAGTCGGCCGCGGTGCCTTTGCAGGTGCCGCCGACGCACTGGTCTTTGCCGGTGCAGATGCTGTTGTCGTCGCATTGGGTGCCATCGGGCACCGGGCTCAGGCCGCAGACGCCAGTCTTGGGCTCGCAAGCGTTGATGGCGCACGCGCCGCCCGTGCCCGGCGTGCAGGTGACGATGCTTTTGGGGTCGGTCTGGCACACAAAGTTGCTGCACTTGACCACGCCGTTGCACAGGTCGGCGTCGTTCTTGCAGTCGGCGTCGGTCTTGCACTCACAGGTGCCGGTGCCGGCGCATTCGCCCTCTTTGCACGCGTCCGTCGTGGTACACGGGTTGCCGTCGTCGCAGGCCAGGGTGGTGTTGGTGTGGGTGCAGCCGCCAATTGGACTGCAGCCATCGGCGGTGCAGGCGTTGCCGTCGTCGCAATTGATGGCCGACCCGCCCTTGCAGGTGCCGGCCGCGCACGCCTCCGATTGGGTGCAGGCGTCGCCATCGCTGCACGCCGTGCCGGCGGCCTGGTTGACCATCGCACACTGGCCGGTCTTGGGTTGGCAGCTGTTGCTGGCGCAGGGGCCGTCTTTGCCCTTGTCGCACACCACCACGCTGCCCGTCTTGGGCTGGCACTGGCCACCCTGGCAGCTGTAGGTGCCGTTGCACAGGTTGCCGTCGTCAAATGACACGCAGTCGCTGTCGACCTTGCAGGTACAGACGTTGCTGCCGCCGCCGCAAGTGCCACCGGCGGTGCAGGCCTCGCCTTTGGTGCAGGTGTTGCCGTCGTCGCACGCGCTACCTACGGCGACGTTGTGGACGCAGCCACTGGGCTCGCAGCTGTCTTTGGTGCACGGGTTGCCGTCGTCGCATCCCGAGACGGTGGCGCCCTGGCAGGCCCCCTGCTTGCAGGTGCCGCCGGTGGTGCAGGTGCCCGAGGTGCCGCAGCCGGTGCCGTCCGGCGACGCAAAGCTGACGCACAGCCCCGACTTGGGGTCGCACTGGCTGGTGACGCAGGCGCTCGCTCCGGGCGGGCATTTCACGGTCTTGCCGTCGTTGATGCAGGCGCCGCCCGTACACACCAGCTTGCCGTCACACGGATTGCCGTCGTCTTTGGCGGCGCAGTCGAGGTCGGTCAGGCATTCGCAGACGTTCTTGCCTGTGGTGCAGGCGCCTGCGGTGCACACATCGCCAAAGGTGCACGGGTTGCCGTCGTCGCACTGTGCGGTCTGGGTGGCGGCGTAGGGCAGGTAGGTGCAGCCCTTGGCCGGGTCGCAGACGTCGTTGGTGCAGACGTTCTGGTCATTGCAGGCGGTGGCGGGGCCCGGCAGGCAGACGCCGCCTGCGCCGCACTTGTCGTTCAAGGTGCACGCGTTGCCGTCGGTGCACACCGTCGCCGTGGCGTCGACCGGCGCGGGCACCTGCACGCACAAGCCGATGGTGGGCTGGCAGGCGATGGCCACGCAGGGGTTCTCAGACAGGCTGCACGTGACCACGGTCGCCTGGTCGACCTGGCAGGCGTTGGCGACGCAAATCAGCGTGCCGTTGCACAGGTTGCCGTCTTCTTTGCCGACGCAGTCCGCGTTGCTTTCGCACTCGCACGCGCCGGCGCTGCCCTTGCAGACGCCGGCATTGCACAAGTCGTTGGTCGTGCACGGGTTGGCGTCGTTGCAGGCGATGGCCGCGCCGCCGCCCGCGATAGGCGTGTGGCTGCAGCCGTTGGGCCCGCAC
>CAXRHS010001067.1:0-5361 GCA_964230235.1 Myxococcota bacterium | reverse complement strand
GGTTGATTTTGCGCGAGTCGAAGACGTGCTGGCGCTGCTACCGACCTTGACCGGCCTGGATGCCGTGGTCATCTTGGCGGCCAGTGTGCAAGAAAAGTTCACCGACAAGCCCGAGAAGCCGCTCGGTCTGGCGATGTCGCGCGGCGTGTTTGGCGACGCTTTGCTGTACGGCAAGTCGCTCGGCGATTCGATGGAGGCGCCTCCGCTCGGCGGTCCCGGGCTGGTCATCCTGGCCGGCAGCAACACGTTGGCGGCCGATTATTTCACCGACAAGTCCACGATTGGCGAAGGCCTGGGTTCCGCGGCTGGCCGCGCGGTGCTCGGCTTCAATGCCAAGCTGAC
Source organism: Myxococcota bacterium (assembly GCA_964230235.1). Lineage (GTDB taxonomy): Bacteria > Myxococcota_A > UBA9042 > UBA9042 > UBA9042 > SXRM01. The sequence continues at coordinate 5,019 of CAXRHS010001067.1, read as the reverse complement.
GGGCGGCGAGGCCGTTGCAGCGGTGTCCAGCCTGGTGTCGAGTCTGGCAGCGGGCGCACACTTGCAGGCGGCGATGGAGGCGAGCAAAGCGGCGTTCTTGACGCCCATGGACAAGCCGTCGCGCGAAAAATGGCTGCTGGCGCCGGCGCGGTCGGCGTTTTGGGCCGGCAAGCCGCCGAGCAAGGCCGCGATCACCCTGCATGTATCGATGACGCCGCCGTTTTGCATGACACCATTCGACCCGTGCGACTTGCCAAGCTACAAGGCCAACTACGAAGCCAACAAGATCGAGGCCGCCAAGCTGACCGGCGGGCACGCGACTTTTGTGTGCTCGGGGCTGCAGTTTGATGGGCCGTACTTTTCCTGCGCGGGTCAGGACGCCAATACGACCGCCGATTTCAAGATTGCCGGTGTGCTGCGCGGCAAGGCCAAGGGAGACCGCTTCTGGCTGACCGTGACCGGCACCGCCAACACCAAGTACAGGCAGATGACCATCGTCGGCGAGGGTACGTTTGGGGAACCGGACTCGGGCGGCGGCCGAACATCGCTGCCGATTTCGGGCACCGCGGCGGCCGGTCCGTACATGGACCAGGACAGCAACTGCTGCGCGGCCGGTGGGCCGCTGCTGGCGACCATCAAAAGCGAGCCCGGCTTTATCGAGATCTGGCCGTAGCGAGGACCGTGTGGGTTTGGGTATCGACAACGTGGCACTGGACGCCAGCGGATTGACGTTTGGCATCGTGGCTGCGCGCTGGAATGCCACGCTGGTCGAGCCGATGCTGGCGTCGGCAGAGGCAGAACTGCGCCGACTGGGCGCCGCCCATGTGCGCGTCGTTCGCGTGCCGGGCGCATTTGAGCTGCCCTATGGCGCCAAGTGCCTGCTTGCAAACGCGGACTGCGACGCGATTGTTGCCTTGGGCGCGGTGGTGCGGGGCGATACGCCCCATTTTGATTACGTGGCTGGCGAGTGTGCGCGCGGCCTGGGCCGGCTCAACCTGGCCTGGACGCACGACTGGCGCGGTGCGCGACCGGATCCCGGGCCGGCCGTCATCTTCGGTGTGTTGACCACCGAGACCGTCGCACAGGCCGAGGAGCGGGCCGACCCCGCGCGGATGGACAAGGGCGCCGAAGCCGCGCGCACCGCGGTCGAAATGGCGCGTTTGCGCCGCAACTACCAACAGATGAGCGCTGAGTTCGCACGGAGCCCGCAATGACGTACAGCCGCCGCCGCGCGCGCGAATCGGCGCTGCAAATCCTCTATGGCCTGGACTGGGCGGCGGACGACATCGCGTTTGCCATCGAGGACTATTGGAACAAGTTTGCCGGCGAAAAGCCGGAAAACTATGAGGTCTTGCGGCGTCACTGCACCGAACTCGTGCAGGGCGTGGTGGCGCACCGCGCCGACCTCGACACCCGCATTCAAGCCATTGCCCAACACTGGAAGCTCGATCGGATGAGCGCCGTGGACCGCAACCTGCTGCGCATGGCCGCGTTTGAGCTTTTGCACCTGGGCAGCGAGGTGCCCAAGAACGTCGCCATCAACGAAGCGGTTGAGATTGCAAAAAAGTACGGCAACGAAGACAGCAGTGCATTCGTCAATGGGATTCTGGACCGCCTGGCGCACGGCCGCACACCCACGACTGCGGATGCCGCCGCGGAGCGCGCCAAGGCCCGGCGGCTCGCCAGCGCGGACAAGCATGGGCGCAAGCCACGCGACAAGCGCCCGGCCAAACCCGACGCGGCGCCAGCCCCGGCCAAGCCCACGCCATGAAGTTGCGGCTCGCGCTGCCGCGGTTGGACACCGTCGACGAACTGCGGGGCGAACTGCTGGTCCTGAGCTGTTTTGCCGAAGACCGGCCGCTGCGCGGCTTGACCGGCCTGTGCGACTGGCGGCTCAACGGCCAGTTGTCGCGTCTGCTGTTGAGCGAATTCGTCGATGCGCACTGGCTGGAGGCGACCCTGTGCCCCTGTGGCGACCGCTTGCCATTCGCGCGCATCCTGCTCGTCGGCCTGGGCCGCCGCAGCGAGTTCAGCGCGCAGCGCTTTGAAGAGACCTGCCGCTTTGTGTTTTCGAAGGTGCGCGGCTTGCAAGTCGAGGCATTCGCGATGATGCTGCCCGGTCGGATCGGCGTCGAAGTCGGCTTGCGGCAGGCACTGGTTGCGTGGCGGCGCGCAGTGGTCGAGGCGTATGTACATGAAGCCCACGGCGCGATGTCGCTGACGCTGCTGGAACCGCAGGATCTCCACCGCGAGCTGCTGGAGCCGCTGGCCTCGCTGGAGCGCGAATTGGGGGATGGGGTCTTGCGCGGCTCTGGATGACTGGCCGCGCCGGTCCAATCCGCGCATCGCTTGGCAGGAACACTACGTTTTCTTTGCCGGTCTGCGGGTCGCCCGGTTGCGCCGCAACGCGACGATGCAAGTGTCCGATTGGTCAGCAACCACGCTGAGTTTGCCTTGCCTGCCCAGTGTGTCGCTCGTTCGCGCCTTGCAGGCGACTCACCGCTCCGCTGTCGTGCCGCGAGCGCCAATCGACCTTCGCAACGCCGCCGTCAATGCGCCTCCGCCCAGTTGCCCGCCCAACGCACGTCGACCGCCAGCGGCACCTTGAGCCGGTTGCCGTCGGGGAGCGTGTCCGCATTGGCCATCGCCGCGCGAACGATTTCCGCCACCGCCGGCGCCTCGGCCTCTGGTGCCTCGATGACCAGTTCGTCGTGCACCTGCAAAAGCATCCGCGCTTGGGTGCCGTGCAGCGCCTGGTCCACCAGCAGCATCGCTCGCTTGATGAGGTCGGCCGCGCTGCCCTGGACCGGGGTATTGACGGCCACGCGCTCGGCGGCGGCGCGGTCGGCCGGACTCTGGCTCTGCAGCCCGGCGACAACGCGGCGACGCCCCCACAGGGTGCGAACCTGGCCGGTTTCGCGTGCTCCGGCCAGGGTGGCCTCAATCCACTGGTGCACCGCCGGAAAGCGTTCAAAGTACCGCTCGATAAAAAACTTTGCCTCCTTGAGCGATACGTTGATTTCGCGCGACAGGCGCTGCGGCCCCATGCCGTACAAGATGCCAAAGTTGATGGTCTTGGCCGCGCTGCGCTGGTCCGACGACACCAGCCCTGGCAACAGGTTGAACATGCGCGCCGCCGTCTCGCGGTGAATGTCCAGACCTTGCGCAAACGCAGTCTGCAACCCCGGGTCGTCGGCGAGGTGCGCCATGATGCGCAACTCGATCTGGCTGTAGTCGGCGCTCAACAGCAACCGACCGGCGGGGGCCACAAACGCGCGGCGGATGGCCCTGCCCTCGGGCGTGCGCACGGGAATGTTCTGCAAATTCGGGTCAATCGACGAAAGGCGCCCGGTCGCGGCGACCGTCTGCGCAAAGCAGGTGTGGATGCGCCCGGTCGCGGGATGCACCATCTCGGGCAGCTGGTCCGCGTAGGTCGACTTGAGCTTGGTCAGTTGCCGCCAGCGCAGCACCTTGGCCGCGATGATGTGGCTGTCGGCCAGGCCCTCGAGCACGCTCTGATCGGTGGACCAGCCGGTCGTGGTGCGCTTCTTGGCCGGCAATTTCAGCTCGTCAAACAGCACTTCGCCCAGTTGGGCTGGCGACCCGACGTTGAACGAGCGGCCGGCATCCTGCCAGATCGCCGCCTCGGTCTCTTTGGCTTGCTCGCCGAGCCACAGCGATTGCCGAGCCAGCTCTGCCTGGTCCAGGGCGATGCCCGCGGCCTCGACCCGCTGCAGCACCGCCGACAGCGGCAGCTCGAGGCTGCGGTAGACGTCGATGGCACCGACCTCAGCCAGCTGCGCCGGATACCAGCGGCACAACCGCAGCGCCAGCGCCGCTTTGTGACACAAGTGGCGCGCGACAGTGTGCAGATCGGCCAGGTGCCAGCCAACTTGCGCCTTGCCTTTGCCGATCACCTCTTCGTCGGCGGGCACCAACTCGCCCAGCACCTGCATCGCGCAATTGCGCAGGTTGTGGGTGTGCTTTTCGGCATCGTCGAGGTAGGACGCCAGCATGCAGTCGCCTGCAACGCCGTCCAAAGTCAGGCCAACCGCGCCGAGGGCCAGTGCCTCATACTTGAGCCCGCAACCGTACTTGGACACCGCAGCGTCCGCCAGCAGCGGACCCAGCTGGGCGCGGATCGCTTCCAGTTGCAGGTTGGCCGCGCCGTCTGGCAGCGTTTGGTGCGCCAACGGCACGTACGCGGTGTCTTGATGGCCCCAGGCGAGGGCCAGTCCGACCAAAGAGCCATACAGTGGCCGGGTGCGGTCCGGATCGGGCAGAGTGGTACACGCCCACAGACCCAGGCGGCCAACAGCGCGAATCTCCGCAATGACTGCTTGCAGTTCTGTGCCGTTGGCGACAATGCGCACTGGCGTCTCGGCCTGTTGTTGCACGGTGCCGGGCTCGGTGGCGCTATACTCCGCGGTCAGGCGTTTGAAGCCAAGGTCGGCGAATGCGCGGGCCAGCGTTGGCCGATCAATCGGCCGCGCGGCGAGGTCGTCGAGCTGCCACGGCAGAGCGGCATCGTGGACCAGGCCGACCAGCTCGTAGGCCAACTGCGCCTGCTCGCGGTCCGTGCGCAACAGTTCGCGAATGCGCGGCGATTCGACCGCCTCCAAGTTGGCGTAGATGCCCGCCAGCGAGCCCCAGCTTTGCAGCAGCTTGGCCGCGCCCTTTTCGCCGATGCCGCGCACGCCCGGCACGTTGTCGACCGAGTCGCCCATGATGGCCAACAGGTCGCGCACCTGCCGCGGCGGCACGCCCCACTTCTCTTGCACGTCGGCGGCGGCGTACAGCTTGTCTTTGCCGTCGTCGAGTTGCCGAATCGGCGGCCGGTCGCCGTCGCCGTCGTCCACCAGTTGCATCAAGTCCTTGTCGCCTGAGACGACGATGACTTCGTAGCCGCTCGCCCTGCCCTGCTCGGCCAGCGTGGCGATGAGGTCGTCGGCCTCCAGACCGTCGAGCTTGAGCACCGGCAGGCCCATTTGCGCAGCAATGTCCTGGCACACCGGCCAC
>CAXRHS010001066.1:0-2189 GCA_964230235.1 Myxococcota bacterium | reverse complement strand
ACCTGTCCAGCCGACTGCAAGGTGCTGGCCGGCAGCTGCAAGGGCATGTGCGGCAAGCAATCGGCGCCGAACGGCTGCTGGTGCGACGACTACTGCGAGACCGCCAAGGACTGCTGCGCCGACAAGGCCACCTTCTGCGTGTTTGGCTGCAAGAACAAGTGCGGGCAAAAGAGCCAGGAGACCGACGGCAAGACCTGCTGGTGCGACGACCTGTGCGAAAAGAACGGGGATTGCTGCAAGGATTTCAAGGGGAGTTGTCCGTGAAACCGCTTGCGAAGCGAGGGTCGGCGCCGATGGTTGGTCGCCCGTTCGAATGCGGGCAACTGCATGAGCCCTCTTCGTTGCGACGCGAGCCTGGGCGGCGGGGCGATGACCTTGCTGATGCGAGGCAGCAAGGCAAGGTCACCCAGCTTGCGCGCGCCGACAGGGTATTGGCGCTGGACCCCTGTGCCGCGTTTGGGGAGTGGGCTTCGCCGCTGGATCAGGAGGCTTACGGTCGGCTTTGAGCATCGGCGCGACCGCGAAATTGCCTGAGCGGTGCCGCGCCCGTTACACTTTTCCCACCGGCCGTGCCGGCCGAAAAAGGGCGATGCATGGAAACGCAGCACTTCATCGCGCAGACGGATGCGACCGGTGTGGTGCACTTGGACGTGCCCGTTGGGCCAGCGAACTGCACGTTTGAGGTGGTGGTTTCGCTAACACCCCTTCCCAGAGGTGATGCGCGTGCGCGGTGGATGGCGGCCACGGAGCGCGCGTTTGGGGCCTTCGCTAGCACGGATTTCCGGTTGCCCGACGATCCAGTGCCCGCGCCGGCCGCGGCGCTTTGATGGGCTTGCTGCTCGATAGCAGCGTGTGCATCAGCGTTCTTCGGGGAGGGTCGCGCCGCACCATCGATCGCCTGCGTGCGCTGGACCCCGCGGATCTTGCGATTTGCTCCGTCGTTCTTGGAGAGTTGCTTGTCGGCGCAGAGAAGTCCAGCAGCCCAGAATTTCATCGAAATCGAATCGAGGAGTGGCTTGGGCAGCTGCCTGTTTGGCCCTACGACGAGGTCGCCGCCAAGCGCCATGCCGTCTTGCGTGCCGAGTTGGAGCGCGCGGGCCGGATGATCGGCAATAGCGACCTGATGATCGCGGCCATTGCGGTGGAGCGCGGTGCGGCGGTCGCGACTTGCAACGTGCGCGAGTTCCGGACCGTATCCGGGCTTGTCGTCCAACATTGGGCGCGGTAGTCGGCCTGGCCCAGAACGCGTAGGCTTCAATTGCCCAAAGGCTCCTTGCTAGCCGCTCCTCGGCAATCCCGCTATCCTTTGCGCGTCCCCGCGGACACTTTGACCTGACCATGCTCGACCCCGACGCCACCGCTACCGCCCAGCCGGTGTTCCCGCGCGCCCCGTCGTCTGAGGTGTGGGCCGCGATGACGCCCGCGCAGCGCGAAGCCACGGTCGCCGCCCTACCCAACAGCGTCACCGAGTTGGAGCTGTCGCCCTCTGAGGGCGACCGGCACTCGTCGACCAAGAACGACGCCAAGGATGCCTTGGAGGGCTTCTTCCGTCGCCGCGGTAAGGGCCTCTACGTCGGCTGCGAAATCACAGTCTACTACCCGGACCAGCCGCGGTTCTGCCCCGACCTGTTTGTCGCGTTCGACGTCCCTGGCCACCCGCGCGAAAAGTGGGTGGTCGACTTCGAAGGCAAAGGCCTCGATTGGGTGATGGAAGTCCACGTCGGCGGCGACCGCAAAAAGGACTATGTCCGGCATCCCGAATTCTACGCGAGCCTGGGCATACCCGAGTACTTCATTGTCGACCGCGCGCGCGACCGCATCTCCGGCTGGCGGCTCAGTGGCCCGAACGCCCGCAAATACAAGCCCATCTTGGCGCAAGGCGGGCTCTACACTTCTGAAGTTCTCGGCCTCGATCTGGCGTTGGAGCACGGGCAGATTCGGTTTTACATTGCCGGCGCAGTCCTACCGCTGACCCGCGAATTGCTGGCGCGGCTGACCGACGCCTTGGCCGAGATGGATGTGCGCCTGGACGAAGAAGTGCGTCTGCGCCAGGAAGAGGTGCGGCAGCGCGAGGAAGAAGCGCGCCTGCGCGAAGAAGAAGCGCGCCTGCGCGAAGAAGTAGCGCGGCAGCGCGAAGAAGAAGCGCGTCTGCGCGAAGAAGAAACACGGCTGCGCCGGGCCGCGGAGGC
>CAXRHS010001065.1:0-5330 GCA_964230235.1 Myxococcota bacterium | reverse complement strand
GGTTGTCGATACACCGGTTGGCTTGTCGCGCGCCACGGCAAGGGGCACACTGGGCCGGTGCGCGCGCCGTCGAGGCGTTCGCGGGAGGTCACCGCAAGTCGTCGCGTTGGTCTGACCCGTGCGGCCGCCGACCGACGCACGCATCTACGAGTCCGTGGCTCCGCACCGTGCGCAAGATCATCCACATCGACATGGACGCCTACTACGCGTCGGTCGAAGTCCGCGACGACCCGACGCTGCGCGGCCGCCCCGTTGTGGTCGGCGGTTCACCGCAGTCGCGCGCAGTGGTGTGCTCTGCGTCGTACGAAGCCCGCCGCTTCGGCGTCAAAAGCGCCATGAGCTGCGCACGCGCCGCCCGGCTATGCCCGACCGCAGTGTTCCTGCCGCCGCGGTTTTCCGCCTACGTCGCGACAAGCCGGCAGATCCGCGAGATTTTTCTAGCTTGCACGCCGTTGGTCGAACCGCTGTCGCTGGATGAAGCGTACCTGGACGTCACCGAAAACCTGCTCGGCGAACCGAGCGCGACCCGCATCGCCCAATCCTGCAAGGCGAGAATTCGCGACGAACTGCAGCTGACCGCGTCGGCGGGCGTGGGGCCCAACAAGTTCATCGCCAAGGTGGCGAGCGACCTGCGCAAACCGGATGGCCTGGTGGTGGTGCCACCCGAAAAGGTCGCGGCTTTTGTCGAGCGCCTGGACGTGGAGCGCCTGTGGGGCGTCGGCCCCAAGACGGCCAGGCGCCTGCGCGAGCGGGGCTTTGCAACCACCGCCGACATCCGCGCCGCCGGGCTTGCCGCCTTGGAGACCGCAGTCGGTTCGTTTGCGCCGTGGTTGTGGGAACTGGCGCACGGCCGCGACGACCGCCCGGTGCAGCCGCACCACGAGCGCAAGAGCCTGGGCAGCGAGACGACGCTGTCGGAAGACTCGCTAGACCTGGCAATGCTGGCCCGGTTGGTGGCGCAGCTGGCGTGGGAAGTCGCCGACGGCTTGGACCGCACCGACGCCCCAGCGCGCACGGTCACGCTCAAGGTCAAGTACGCCGACTTCAAGCTGTGCACCCGCAGCCGCTCGCCAGCGACGCCTGTCCGCGAAGCCCTTGAGATTGCAGAGATTGCCGTAGACCTGCTGCGCACGGCGACCGAAGCGGGTCGGCGGCCGGTGCGGCTGGTGGGCGTTTCGCTGCATGGGTTTGGCGAAAGGGCGCAGGGCCGGCAGCTGGCATTGCCGTGGTAGCGGTCGCACGATGGGAGCCAGGTGCGGATCCGCTTGACCGCAGGGCCGAGGGGGCGGTCAAACACGCCAGGCGGCTTGTCGTGTATCCGGCCAATACCACAGTGGAACCGCTTGCACTGGACCGCAACGGGCCGACCCCGACCGATTGCCAACCCGCGGGATCTCCCGTAGCCTCCCGCTGCCGCGAAACTGCGGCCCGGAGTGCCCCATGCCCACCGTCAAAGTCAACCAACCGCACACGCTCGGCAAGGACGGCGCAATGGCCCGCATGGGCCGCTTCGAAGAAGTGCTGACCAAGTACCGCGTCAAGCTGGAGTGGGCTGGCAACCGCGCCAAAATCAAAGGTATTGGCGTGGGCGGCGACGTCGCGGTCAACGACGCCGACGTCCAAGTCAACGTCGAGCTCGGTTTTGCCGCCAAGGTCGCCGGCGTGGACCCCGACAAGCTGCAAGCCTCGATCAGCAAACGGCTGGCCGAAGCGCTGACCTGACCGAGGACGCCATGACCAAGACAAGCTGGGCGCGGCCGCTCATCGCAGTGGCCGCCTTGCTCCATGCCTTCGCCGGCTGTGGCGACACCGGCGATCTGGGACCGGCGGCCAAGCCCTCGTCGGCGGCCGATGCCGGCAGCACGCTCGACCTCGGCACGCTCGATGCGGCTGCGACCGACGCGGGTGGCGCGGAGACCTCCACGCCGGACGGCGCAGCCGCGTGCAGCGGCTGCCTTTTCACCCAACAACCGCCAGCGCCGCACCCTGGCGGCAAGGGTCCGTACGCGCTGGCGCCCGCCGACGAGTTCGAGTACGCGCCGGGAGGGCTCACCGGCAACTACCACAAGATGCTGGTGGTGCGCCCCGATGCGCCGGGCGTGTGGCCGACAGTCTTCTTTTTGCACGGCAAAAGCCTGTACGAAGGCGGTGGCTTCTCGGCCAAGCTCGGCCAGCCCTACCGCGCGCTGCTTGACCACATTGCGTCGCACGGCTACGTGGTCGCTTTCGTGCGGGTGGAGTCGGGCCTGCTCGACGCCGACCACCTGCGAAAGGCAGACGAACTGCTGCTGGCCGCCACGGCGTTGCCGGGCAAAGTCAGCGACGCCAACCCGAACAAAGTCGCGTATGTCGGTCACTCGATGGGTGCCAAGGTGGCACTGTTGGCGGCGTGGAAGACCCTGAACAGCGACCAGGCCAACGCGCACGCCGACCCCGCGGCCGTGCTGTTGTTTTCGATTGCCAACGAGCCGCCGCCGATCGGCACCTACCAGAATGCGCTCGACAAGGCCAAAGTGATGTGGAAGGACGCGCCGACCTGGTTCACCTTCGCGACTGGCGCCGACGACAGCACCGCCGCCTGGAACGACCCCACGAAACCCAACGCCAAAGCGCTTTTCGACGCGCTGCCGACCCAGAAGAAGCAGCTTTTCGTGGTCCACGGCACTGGCAAGGACGACCCCAACCCGCCGACCAAACCAGAACTGGTCGACGACCACAGCGCGCCGCTGACCATCGAAGGCAAGCCCGGCGGCATCGCCGACATGGCGCTGACCGACAGCCACCTGGATGCGCTGGACTGGTATGGGTTTTGGAAGTGGACGGTGGGCAGCCTCAACGCCCACTTCAAGGCTGGCGACCCGGCGTGGGCGTATGGCGCCAACCGCACCCACGGCGGCAACCTGCCCGATGGCAAGGCCATCCAGCACGAGTTGGCGGGTCAGGGCTGGACCGTGTTTCCGGGGTTGTAGGGCCTGGAAATGATTTGCTCAATCATTTCGTTGGCCCATTTGCTTGCTCAGTGGGTCGCCAGCTCGCGGCCTCGGAGGCCGACTCGCGGCTCCGCGATGTGCCGATAGTGTTCAAGTTGTTGTTTTCCAGTACCGAACCGCCGCACTTCGGCAGTTCGTTTCGTGCTCCGGTCACGACCGCGGAGCGGCGAGTTAACCTGCAAAGTCGCGAGCCGCGGCCGAGCTGACAAGCGACCGCGCATTCGAAACAACCGCCTCGACTCTGGCGGGAGCTTCGCAGCGATTCTGGCGGGGCCCCTACGGCCGTTGCTGCACGTTGTACCCGACGCAGAACGGGGTGTTGCTGCCATCTTTGCCCGGCCAGCTGCACTTGGTCGAGCGCGGTGTGCGCTTGGGGACGCGCGTCCAGTCTGCCGCGTTGTCGTTGGTATCGAGCCCCGCACCGAGAAAGAACTGCGGCTTGAGCGGGTCGGACACCGCGGCGCCTTCCAGCACCGACAGCGCCTTGCGGCGCAGCGCCCCATTGATGCCGGTGTTGCACACGCTGTCGATCTGCGGCACGACCGCGGTCTTGTTCTCGCCATTGACCGCACCGCCACCAAACGCGACCCGGTCGGTCTCGTTCTTGCCGTTCTCGTAGGTACCCTCGGTGCGGACGATTTGCACAAAGTCGCCGCCGGTCAACATGCCCCACTCCAAGTTGGACACGTAGTCGGCCTTGGGCAGGTTGGCGTCGTGGTAGATCGGCACGACCAGGTAGAAACTGTAGGGCGGAACCGGGCCAGGCAACTGCGGCTTGGCCGGATTGGTCTCGGTCAGGTTGGTGAACGACACCGAACCCGGGGCCTTGTAGCGCAGCGCCAGGGCATCGACCACGCTTTTGCCGTCCTTGACGATGGTCGCTTTGGTCTGAATCGTCGAGGGCGAAGGGTTGTACAACACGACGTATTCGTTGTTCGCCGGCAGGATCGGCGCGCCCTGCGCGGTAATGGCCGCGGCGCCATCGGTCGCAAACTCGGCGATGAGCAGGTTCAGGTCGCATGCCAGGGTCTTGGGATTGCAACCGCGGCCGATTGGACACGGGATGCCGCACAGCGGGTCCACGCATTTTTCATTCTGCGGCAAGTAGTTGCATACGTAGCCCGTCTGGCAGGTGCCGGCGCAGGCCGGTTCATAGACGCCCGATCCCAGCGACTGCGCGCCAGGGTCGCCGGCGAAAAAGTCGTTGTTGTCATAACCGGTGTCGCTGCCGTTGCCGCTCAGGCTGTCGGTGCCGCCCTCGGCCATGGTCTTGTCGGTGCTTTTGGTGTTGGCTTTGCGGTGCAGACTCTGGCCAACCTCGACCGCCGCGGCCGCCTTGTGCAAGCCGTCGACGCCGACAAAGCTGTAGGTGGCAGCGTTGCCCCAGCCGACCAGATCCATCTCGGTATCGGTGCCGGGATCCCAGATACGCAAGGCGCCGCCTTCGGGCTTCAACCCGGTGCCGCCCGCCAGCACCTGGTCCAACTGGCCGTGCACGCGCCCCCACTCCATCGTGGCCAAGGTAAAGTAGCGCTTGGCCGGAATTACCGTACCCGAGGCGATCGTCGCCAACTGCAAGATCCACGGCTTGAACGGCGCGTCCACGGCGTCTTTGCGCTGGATGCGCCAACCACCGACTGCCAGGGGCTTGCTGCTGCTGTTGTACAGTTCGACGAACTGTTCGCCATCCGGGCCGAAGTGGACTTCGCTGATGACCAGCGACCCGGCTTGATCGGGGATGCACTGCGCAGCGTTGGGTTCGCACATCTTGCCGGCGCCGCACGCCAAGGCAGCCGTGACACCAAACGACTTGCATTCGTTGTCGAGGACGCATTTTTCGCCCTTGGGGTCGAAGTTGCAGCGCATCGTCAGTGCGCAGGTGCCGTTGCAAGCCGGTTCGTACTTGCCGCCGGCCTTGTTGTACGGCTCTGGCCAATAGCGGGTGTAGAAATCGTCGCCGCAATCGCCGCTGTCATAGCCGTTGCCGGCGAGCCACTCGGACTTGTGCGGGTACATGCTGCTGTTGTCGCTTTGGGCGGTCGCGCGCCGCTCGACCGAGGCCCAGTCGGGCCACTGCTCTGGGTCAGCGTCGAGCGGGGTCACGCCGGTCGACAGCTTGGCGGCCTGACCGTCGTCCCAGGCAACCCGGTCGTGCTCCAGCGCGTGCGGCACGTCGCGCAAGCGCAACACCGCGTGGCGCTTGCTGTCCACAAAACACTCTTTCTTCAAACTCGGGGCTTGCAGCGGCAGTTCCAGGTTCAGCGCCGGATCCGTCACATCGACGGTCACGCCGCCCTGGGCGATGGTGCCGTTGCCGAAAAGCGCGTACGCATGGGGCGG
>CAXRHS010001064.1:0-2229 GCA_964230235.1 Myxococcota bacterium | reverse complement strand
GGGGGACAAGCCCCCGCCCTACTTGGCGATCCTGTTTGGCCGGAATCGGTATCAGGCTGAGTTTGATTCCGTAGAGCCTGTCGTTCACGGACCTCTGTTGTCAGCGCGGCCGGCGATCCGGCCCTCGCCGCGGTGCCTCGTCCTCATTGCGCTGCGCGGGGCGCGGGTTCAAGAACCGGCCACAGACATCGACGCCGCGCAGGGCCAACGGCATCCGCCGCGCAATCTCTTCGGGCACTTCGATGGTGCTGAAGTTGTCGTACAGGTCGATGCGGCCCAGCGCGCGGTTCGGCACGTTCAGGCAGTGCGTCAGCGCCGCCACGATCTGGGCCGGCGTCACGTTGTTGCGCCGACCGACGCCCAGCGACATCACCACGGTGCCCGGTGGCACGTTGGCCGGTCTGGTCGCCGCAGTTGGCTTGGCCCGCGTCGGTCGGCGGTCCGCTGCCTCTTGCCGCTCGACAGCTGGCGGCGGGGCATCGCGCAGCGGCTTGGGCTCCGGGGCCGGCGGCTTTTCGGGCAAGACCGGTACCACGCCGCGCGGCGCCGCCAGGCGGGCCAGGGCAGCGGCGACATCGGCCAGCGCGACCTCGCCTTCCAGACAGCGCTCGATGACCGCTTTCCAGGGTGCCGTATCCGGCTCGGCAGCTATCGCGCGAATGCGGTCGACGAAACGACCCTGCTTGGCGTGGGCGACTTCTTCGGGTGATGGAACCGGCTGGAACTTGATCGGCTGGCCGATGTAGCGTTCCAGCGCTCGCAGTTTGCGTTCGTCGCGCGGTCCCAGCACCAGGATCGACGTCCCTGCGCGGCCTGCGCGGCCAGTGCGGCCAATGCGGTGTACGTAGGTGCCAAGTTCCCCTGGCAGTTCGATGGTCACCACCAGGTCGAGCACAGGCACATCCAGCCCGCGCGCGGCGACGTCGGTCGCGACCACGACCCGCAAGCGGCCTTCGCGCAAGCGCCGCACCACGGCTTCGCGCGCCGTTTGCGCGAGATCGCCGTGCAGCGCCTCGCACGGAACGCCGTGGCGTTGCAGCGCGTCGGTCAGTTCGTCGCAAGTCGCCTTGGTCCGCGCGAAGATGAGCGCCGCCTCAAACGGTTCGACGTCGAGCAGGCGCGCCACCGCTTCCGCGCGCAACTCCGGCAGGCAGATGGTGTAGCGTTGCGCCACCGTGGGGGCCGCCTTGACCGTGGCGTCGATGCGGATGCGCGCGGGTTCGCGCAAGTACTGGTCCACCAGGCCAGCGATCTCGCTCGGCATGGTGGCGCTGAGCAACGCCAACTGGCGACTCGCCGGCACGGCGTCGAGGATTCGCTCGACATCGTCGAGAAAGCCCATGTTGAGCATCTCGTCGGCTTCGTCGAGCACGGCCACGCGGACGCCGTCCAAGCGCACCGAGCCACGTTCCAAGTGGTCGATGAGCCGGCCCGGCGTGGCGACCACCACCTGCGGATGCTTGGACAGCGCGTGCAGTTGCTTGGAAAAACTGTCGCCGCCGTACAGCGCCAGCACCGAGGTATTTGGCGCGTGGCCGCGGTAGCTGCTGAGCGCCTTGCAGACCTGCAGCGCCAGTTCGCGGGTCGGCAGCACGACCAGACCCTGGATGCGCGAGTCGGTCGGGTCCAGGCGCTGCAGCATCGGCAGCCCGTACGCGGCGGTCTTGCCAGTGCCGGTTTGCGCCTGCGCCAGCACGTCTTTGCCTTGCAGCATCGGGCCGATGGGGGCCGCCTGCACCGGCGTTGGGGTTTCAATCCCCAGTGTGGTCAGGTAGGCACACAGGGTGGGGTCGACGCCCAACTGGGCGAACGACGGCACCGCAGCCGGAGTGGCGTCGGACGAGTTGTCGATGGTCACTGGGAACGCTTGCTTGGGCCGCGCAATGGGCCGTGCGCCTGGGGCGGCGCGGGGCGCGCATTGTAAAGCAATCGTCAAAGTTCGCTAGACAGGATCGTGATGACCCGAGGTCATCGGCGATTGCCGTTCTTGCTTGCTCGGTGGGTCGCAAACTCGCGGCTTTGCAAGCCGACCCGTCGCTCCGCGGTCGTTCGAGGTTCTGATTTCAAGTCAAGGCGATGCTGTATGGGCGTGGGCGGGCCCCAAAAAAGCGCCCCACGCCACCACCGCAGCGGGCGCGGACTCGGCATTGTCCGGCAGCGCCGCCACCATCGCGCGGGTCGCGGCCTCCGCGTCCGCGGCCCGAACGGCGGTCACGCCGACCAGATGCG
>CAXRHS010001063.1:0-2647 GCA_964230235.1 Myxococcota bacterium | reverse complement strand
GCGGTTTCGGCTTGAGTGGCGCCATCCGGTCCAGCGGCGTCGGCGCCAGCCGTGGCGCCAGACCCAGCAGGTGCGGACGCTTCACCGCAGGCCACCAGCAGCGCCAGCGCAAAAAGGCCAAGAGGGGGACGACGAAACATGGCACGCTCGGACCGCAAAGTTGGCTGCGGCCAAACACAATTACCTTGCCGCGCCGTGGGGCGCACCCTGCCACGGTCTTACAGGCGGCCTGCTTGACCTTGCCGACGCCTGTGCCTGTCCTGTTCCTGTTCCTGTGCCTGACCCTGCCCGCCGCCACACGGGCAGCCCCGCGAAAGTGGGACCGTGGTGGCGGCTGTCGCTGATTCAAACGGCAAGATCTGCTGAAGGATGCACCGCCAGCGCCCGCCAGCTTGCGCCCCACCCGCAACCTTGCTAAACGGCCCCGGCCGGGTCCGCCGCGGCCCGCGCTTGGAGTTCCGCGTGTCGCCTTCGCCTCCGTCGCCCAGCGCCATTGCCCTGGAGCGTTTCGTTGCCGCATCTGCTGGCCTGCGCGAGCCGCGTTTCTCGGTGCCGGTGCCCGGCCTGCCGACGCTACCGGACTTGAAGAAAATGGCCCGCGACCGCCGCTCCGCGGGTCTGCAAGTCATCGACCAGTCCGCGGGCGACATCGACGACGTCGGCCAGCCGATGCACCCGGATTTGCCAGCGTGGGTAGCTGAGACACGCGCGCGGTTGGTGGCCGGTGGTGCGACGGAACTGCGCCAAACGACAGGCGATGCCTATGGGTATCCGGGCAATTACCAGCAGCAGTACCCGGCCGTCCTCGCGATCCTCGCAAAAAGCTGGGGGATTACCGGCCCGTCGCTGTCGATGCACACGCTGTCTGGCCGGGCGGTGCTCGACTGCGCCTTTCGCGGCCTGATTGCGCGGGCCAAGGCGCGCGGCCTGCCACCGCCCTATGCGATCGCGCTCGACCCGCTGGCATGGTCGGGGTACCAGCCGCTTGCCGCCGATTTGGGCCTGGATCTCCTGCACCTGCCAGCGGTGCCGGGCCACGGCCTCGCCGCAAGTGCGCAGGGTCTGGCGGCTGCCTTGGAATTCGCCCGCGGCCACGGCAGCACGGTGATCGGCGCGCTGCCGGTGGTGCCCAGCAACCCAAGCGGCAGTGGCTTGTCGGAGGACGACCTCGCGGCCCTGGCCGAAACCGCGGCAGCCGCGCAGGTGCCGGTGTTGATTGACGGCTTCTATTCGCCGCTCGATCCACACGGTCATGCCAACTGCGTGCCAATGGCAGCGCTACACGGTCGGCTCGCCCCCGAAGTGCTGGGCCACGTGGGCCTGGTGGTCGGCGAAACCAAGGTGGCCAGTTCGCAAAACAAGACCGCGTCGCTGTTTTGGTGTGCGCCGACCGGCCACGACGGCATTGCGCGCGCGGTCCTGCACCAGGCCAACGAGCGACTCAAAGCCACCAACCTGTACCCGCGCCCACAAGAGGCGGTGGTGGCGGCGGCGCTGCATACTTTTGCGGGCGGCTTGCAGGCCGCGATGGGACCGCGCTACCTCGCCCTGGATGGCGCCCGCCAGGCGATGCGCTCCGTGTGCGACCGCCTGGGTATCCCTTTGTCCATCGGCGGTTCGTTTTACGGCACCGCGGCCCTGGTTGACGGCAGTGGTCAAAGCTTGCTGCGCGATGAAAACGGCCAACCACTTGCCGATGCGCGCGCGGTAATCGCAGCGCTGGTCACGCGCTATGGCCTGGTCGGCGCTCCCGGAGCGATGTTTTCGCCGGCCCCAGAGGCGACCCTGCTGGTGCGGTTGACCGCGGCCGTGACCTTGGCCGATGTCGAGCGCGTGGGCGGGATTCTCGAGACCTTGCTGGACCAAGCCCGTGCCTGATCGCATCACCAGCCGGCGTCTCGACGCCATCCGCCGCGCCATCGAGACGGGCGACCCGCACCTGGGCGCCGAAACCGAAGGTATCGTGGTTGATTCGCGCAGTTTCGACGTCCTGCACAGCCTGGGCGGCCAACAGCCGACGACCGCGATTGCCGGGTGGCTGCGCCAACAGGGAGACGACGCAGCTGAGCTGGCACGCGACATCGTGCCCGACGTGCCGGAGACCACGGTCGAAGCCAACCCTTCGCCATTGCGCTCGCCGGTCTCGACCGCTGCGGCGCAGCGCCTGATGGTGATTCTGGCCGACGCGGCCCTATTGCACCTGAACGCCAGACACGGCCACCACGCGCAGCTGCTGCACGGCGCGGCGTGGCGCCCCCCTTGGATCACCGCCGACGACGCATCGCTGGGCGCGGAGCCATTCAAGCGGTTGTACTACCAGTTTCAGATTGGGGTCCACGGCGACAAGGTGGGCGCAGCGGCCGGTGACCACTTCAACTTGTCCGCGCCGTGGTTGGGCGAGGTGGGCGACGCCGACATCTCTCGTAAGATGATTGAGATGACCGGTCGCATGCGCCTGGTCGGCGGTGCCTTGTCGGTCGCGCTGTCGGCTGCGTCCCCGCTGTTTTTCGGCGCCGGCTTCGAGCGCCCGTCTCCGAAGTTTGGCACCAGCATCACGCCGTGGGAGTCGGCGCGGCTCGGCCATGTCTGGCCCGGCCGCACCTTGATGGACGTGTCGGGCTTGTACCGCGACCCGGTTTCCTTTAGG
>CAXRHS010001062.1:0-2249 GCA_964230235.1 Myxococcota bacterium | reverse complement strand
GGCGATCCCAAAGTCTGATTTGGTCAGCGTTAGCCCTGGGTTTGCCTTGCCTGATCAGCGGGTCGCGCGACCGCGCCTTGCAGGCGATTCACCGCTGCGCAATCCCGATGAGAACGTCGGTCGATCTCGCCCAACGCCGCTGTCACGCCTCGACGATGCGGGTGCCGGAACGCCCCGCTAGGATGCGGGCGACGTTACCGACAGAGCCGATAGCGGCGGGTCGCCCTGTCGCCCGCGCAAAGTCGATGCCCGCCTGAACTTTGGGCCCCATCGAACCTGGCGGGAATTGGCCTTGCGACAGGTGGGCCTGCGCCTCTTCGGTCGTCATCTGCTCGACGCGGCGTTCGCTCGACTTGCCAAAGTCCAGGCTGACGTGGTCGACCGCCGTCAACACCACCATCATCTGGGCGCCCAGCAACTGGCCCAGCAGCGACGAAGTCAGGTCCTTGTCGATCACGGCTTCAATGCCGGAGAGTCGCCCTGCAGCATCGCGCACGACCGGTACGCCGCCGCCGCCGCCCGCGATGACCACGTCCATGCGCGACATGGCCGCGTCGATGGCGCCGATGTTGACCACGTCGATCGGCCGCGGACTCGCCACCACCTTGCGCCAGCCGCGTCCAGAGTCCTCGACCATCTGCCACTTGTTGCGGCGCATCAGTTCGCGCGCCCGCAGGCCCGTGAAGAACGGACCGACCGGCTTGGTTGGCCGGGCAAAGCCAGCGTCGTTGCTCGCCACCTCGACCAGGGTCAGCACCGTGGCCACCCGCAAGGCGTGCGACTGGTTATACAAGGCCAGCTCTAGCTGGTAGCCCATGGTGCCCTGGGTCGATGCGACGCACGCATCCAGGCTTGCAATCGGGACCTTGGTGGACGCCTCTTCGCTGCGAATCAGTTCCTGGCCGACCTGTGGGCCGTTGCCGTGCACCAGCATGACCCGGTAGCCGCGCCGGCACAGACCGTGGAGCACCTTGGCGACTTCAACTGCGCGCCTGTATTGCTGACCCAGCGACCCGTCGTCGTCTGGCTGCATCAGCGCGTTGCCGCCCATCGCCAACACCACCAGCGGACGGCCGGATCCGACCTGGCGCACGGCATTGGGGTGAAGCAGCGGCGTTGGCACGGCAGTCTGGCCGAGACCTGGCTCGGAATCGAAGGCTTAGAACTTGTGCGGCAGTTCGCCCGACGTCCGCACGCTGGCCGGCTCGGGCAGGTAGATGCCGCTGGGCCGCTGGGCCGCGGGCGGAGCGGCGTGGACCGGCGCTTGGATCTGCTGCGACTCGCGCAGCCCGGTCGGTTGCAGCGGCGGCGGTTGCACGGCGCGCGCAATGGGCGCCGCCGCCGGTCGAACCGCCGGCTGGGCCGCCGGCGTCTGCTTGCTGGTCATCTGGCAATTGCCATCGAAGAACACGCCTTTGCCGATGTGCAGCGCGGGAGACACGATGTTGCCGCGCAGGGCAGCGGGTGCCACCAATTCGACCGTGTCGGTCGCCGTGATGTTGCCGACAACATTGCCCTGCACCACCACCGAGCCGCAGCGAATTTCGGCCTGCACTTCCGCGCCTTCACCGATGATCAGGGTGCCATCGCTGACGATCTCGCCCGAAAACCGACCGTCAATCTGGACCGTGCCCTCAAACGTCAGCTTGCCTTCAAATTCGCTTCCTTTTCCGAGCAGTGCGTTGTGCGTGGCGCCGTGCTGGGCGGCATGGGTGGCGTTCATGTCGAGCCTCAATCGTTCAAGGGCCGTCGGCCTGGGGCACCGCGGCAGGGCTTTCAGGTCTTCGCCGCGCGGACGGCCGACCAACGGATCGCCGCGCAGCGCTTCGGGTGGTGTCGGCGGCGCCAGGGACCAGCGATCGCGCAACCGCGCGAGGATCGCACGTTTGCGCCTCGCTGGCCAGCCCTATTTGTCGGCCGATGCCGCCCGACCTGCGGCCTGGGCCGCGAGCGCTGTCTTGGCGAGGCGCAATTTCCATACATTGACAACGGCTTCCCGCACAATCGAGCCGCTCATCTTGGACTGGCCGCGGGTCCGGTCGGGAAATTGGATCGGCACCTCGCCGATCGAGAACCCGGCCAGCACCGCCCGCCACGGCAACTCGATTTGAAAGACGTAGCCGTTAGAGACAATGTCGTCCAGCGGCAGCGATTGCAACACGCGACGGTGAAAGCAATTGAATCCGACGGTGAGATCGCGGTACGGCAGCCCCAGAATAAGCTGCGCGTAGGTGTTGACTCCGCGCGAA
>CAXRHS010001061.1:0-2519 GCA_964230235.1 Myxococcota bacterium | reverse complement strand
CAGGTCGCCGTTCACCCGCAGAATCGGCGGCATCCCGACGTTGATGTGGATGTCGCTCGCGCCCGAGCGGATCGCCACATGCAGCAGCGTCTTGAGATCCACCGCGCCCACGCTCGGCAGGTCGCCATGCTCCGCAGCCAGTGCGGCCACGCTGCGCTCAAAGCCTTGGGCCGCAAGGCGAAACTCCTCCGGATTGGTCGCGAACGCCATGCCCACTTCCAATGTGACAACTTGATGTTCGTATAGTCTGAGCAGCGACCGCTGGAACGACTGCACCCCTTCGCCCGCTTGCAGAACGTCCGGCAGTTCGTCCAGGCGCAGCTCGCGCAGCAGCCGCTTGACGCCCGGTGTGCCTGCCAGCAATTCGACGGCCGGCACGCGACCCTTGCCGTCCGCACGCGGCAGCAACCGCTGGGCGACGACGCCAATCAGGCACCCGGCCAGATCGATGCACACCTGATGGCGCGCCGAGTCCGGATACCACCCGAGCACGCGCTGGATGGTCTGCACGGCGTCGGCGGTGTGCAGGCTCGCCAGCACCAGGTGGCCGGTCAGCGCCGCCGACAGCGCCACCTGCATCGAGTCCTGGTCGCGCAACTCGCCAATGACGATGACGTCGGGGCTTTCGCGGACTACGTGGCGCAGCGCGGACTGGTAGTCTGCGGTATCCACGCCGATTTCGCGCTGGGTCACGATCGACTTCAGGTCGTCGTGCACGAACTCGATGGGGTCTTCCAGCGTGACGATGTGGCGCGCGTAGGTGGCGTTGACGTGGTGCACCAGCGCCGCCATGGTCGTCGACTTGCCGCTGCCAGTTGCGCCGACCACCAGCACCAGGCCGCGCCGCTCTGCGACCAGGTTGCCGAGCGCTTTGGGCAGCCCCAGCGCTTCAAAGGTGTGCTGACCGCTCGGAATGCGGCGGATGACAATGCCAAGCGCCCCGCGCTGGACATGGACGTTGAGCCGAAAGCGGCCCAGGTCCGGCAGGCTGACCGCGAGGTCGAAGTCGCCAGTCTTGTCAAACGCGGCGCGAACGGTAGGCGACAGGACCTTGCCCAGAAAGGCGTCGATTTCTGCGCGCGTGCTCGGCGGGTGTGCGGTGAGCACGATGTTGCCATCGACCCGGTAGGCCGGCGGGCGGCCCTCGGCGACGAAAAGGTCAGAACTGCGGCCTTGGACCATAAAGCCGAGCAGGGCGGTTATGTCGGGCATGGACTCCTCGCTTTCTGCGGGCCTTAGGGCCCGTGCAACAACAGGGCGATCGACACAAACGCGGAGCGGAGCGGCGAGTCGACTTGCAAAGTCGCGAGCTTGCGACCCACTGAGCAAGCAAGGGGGCAACGTAGCAAATCGAGTCGGTTTTCTACGGGCCCTACAGCTCCAACTCCGCCCCATGCCGCATCGTATTGACCACGACCGTCGTCGCGTGCAAGTGACACCGCAATACCGCCTCGGCCTCGCGCGGCGGCGGCCAACTGCCCGGCGCCAGCAACTGCCGCAAATGGCGGTCCGCCGCCCGCTGCGCCAGCGCCACCGCCAGCACGGGCTGCCAGGCAGATGCCGATCCGTCGAGCACAATGCTGGCAAAGTCGCGCCGCAACAACGCATCGCACAGCGCCGGCGCATCGGCAGTGTCGCGCACCTGCGCACCGATTGCCTGCGCAACCGGCCCCCACGCCTGGACGGCCGCCGGACTGAGCGCGAGCACTTGGACCGGACAGCCGGCCAGGGTGGCCGCGACCGCGTGCGCCAGCGCGTGCAGGGTCGGTCGGCCTTGGCCCGCAAGGACCGCAACCGGCCCCTTGGCATGGCGCCAATGGTTGTGGCTGGTCTGGCCTGCAATCTTGCGGTTGTCCGCCGACTGCGCCGCGCTTGCGTGCGCACACAGGGCCAGCAACACCGCGCGTGTCTGGTCTGCGCGCGCCCAGGTGGCGGCGAGCAAGATGTCGGCAAGTTCAGCCGCGCGCGCTGCCATGGGTTTGCCGTCGCCGCTTGCAGCAGGGGCCTGCTCGCCGATGCCGGTCGTCTGCGGCACGGCGGCCGGCATGGCGGCCACGATGGCGCAGGCCTCGCGGTCGAGGTCGGGCGGCGTCACTTGCTCACCGGTCAACGCCGGCAGGTAATCCGGTCCGCCGGCCTTGGGCCCAGTGCCCGACATCCAATAGCCGCCAAAAGGCTCGATGGCGACGCGCGCGCCTGTGATGGGCCGGTTGACGTACAGGTTGCCGACGCGGGCGTTGGCCGCCAGCGCTTCAATGTCGTCTTCGGACTGGGCAAACACGCCGCCCGTCAAGGCGTAGAGCGGCGCGCGCCACACCTGCAGCGCAGTAGCGAGGTCCGGCATTGCGATCAGGTGGACAACCGGCCCAAAAAGCTCTTTGCAGGCAAAGGTATCGGCATCCAGTCCGCTGTGCGCGGGCAACTCGGCAACCACAGGGCCCACCAACTGCGCGCCGTCTGCGGTCACCAGCACCAGCGGTCCGGCGCCCTCCAGGCTGCGATCGACCAGCACCGCGCCG
>CAXRHS010001060.1:0-4637 GCA_964230235.1 Myxococcota bacterium | reverse complement strand
TCGTCTCAGCGTCGGTCAATGCCTGGCGCTTATTGAAGGCTGCAAGCTCAATGGCTGCCAGCTCGTTGGCGCGGCCTTGGGTTGTATTGACGCGACGGGCTGCCGCGCGCCTTGCTGCTTCTTCTTCCAGATCGATGACCTGTAGCTTCTTGCGAATAACCGCGTCGTCCAGCGCCGGGTCCTTCGACTTTGCTTCGATCTGCTCTGCCTCGGCCTGCGCCAGTTTGATGGTCGCTGCCGTCTCGGCGTCGATGCGCTCCCTGTTCTTCGCCGCGGCAGCTTCGCCACGACGGCGACGCTCGTCTGCCAGCGCCTTGGCTTGCCGCGCCGTCTCGGCTTGGATTTGCTGTTGTCGGGTCTGGAGCGCGGCCGTCTCAGCTTCCACCTGCGCCGATGTCATGTCGACCGACCGCCGTTGCAGATCCAGCGCATCGGCACGCAGTTGATTCAGCTTTTCATTGATGACCGCAACGATCGCCGCTTGCCGAGCCTCAAGGCTTGTCGCCTGCGTGACGTCGACCTCGAGCTGCGCGATGCGCTCCTTGCCGATTGCCTGCCGATTGATGTTGTCCAGCTTGGCCTGATCGGCCGCGCTGTCCTGCACCGATCGCACGTTGATCGCCCTGGCGCGCTCGACGTTGCTGGTGCGCTCCTTCTCGATTTCTTCGTTGCGCCGCTGGAGCCGAGCTAGGTCTTGCTCCTTTTCGATGCTTGCCGCACTGACGCGGGCGGTGGCCAACTCCGCTTGCAGCGCGGCGATCGTCTGATTGTTTTTCGTTTCCTCGGCCCGCAGCTTGGCCTGCCTGTCGACCACGTCCATAGCCTGCATTTGGATGGTCAGGCGATCCTTCTCCGCTTGAATCAGATTCGGAAATAGCCCGACCTCCTTTTCCAGCGTTTTCAGGTTCTCGACGCCCAAGTCGCCGCCAGTAGCTTGAAACGCACGCAGCTCCTTTGCGCCGCCCTTCATCGCACGGACGTAAGCCAGCACAGCCTTCTCGCCGTCCTCGCCCATAGCCACCGCTCGATCGCGGACGTCGCGGAGCACAGCCTTATTTGGCTCGATGCCTTCCGCGGCCAAATCTTCCATGTCGATGCGAAGCTCGTTGACGGCCTTTTGACTGATGCCGATAGACTCGGCCAAGCCTTCGCTGCCGGCACCGCCGCGCATAAACTTGCTTCGCGCTTCGGCCTCCGCTGCCGCCTTGGCAAACTCATAGGTTGCCACCGACAAGCCGACGACCGCCGCCGCCGCCAACCCGATCGGGCCTGGAATGGTATTGGCCACAGCGCCGGCAGCAGTAAAACCTTGCCCGATCTTTTGCAGCTCAGGTGTCGTACCACCAAGCACAGCATTGATCGCCGACACGGCACCGCCGATGCGTGATAGCGACTGCTGTGCGACGCCAGCGTATTTGCCGAAACCAGCCGATGCGCCGTCGGTTGCGCTTTTGGCGCTGTTGCCTAGACCGTCGAGCTGATCGCGCGTCTCCTTGACGACTCGACTAGCGTTGCCTTCGGCGTCGACCGCAATCTTGACGTCGACACGACTTGCCGCAACCGTCGCCATTTCACGCCTCCAGCCGCATTCGCAAAATCGTCATGCCCCAAGAAAGCCAAGCCGGGTAGGCTTCTGGCCAACCCGCCAACGGGCTGATCTTAGCCGATGCGTGCAAAGACGTCAGTATCCGAAACTGCACGCCGCGCAAGACGCCGTATGGGCAAACCGACCATGCGCCGCCGGGTAGCTCGGCTGGCCCATCGTCGGTCGCCGGCACCTCATCGCATGGACCCTGCTCGCACCGGCAAAGCCAAACCGCGCGCCGATAAAAGCTTTCCTTCCTCCAGATCGTGATCAGGTGCGGCAGCGTCGTTGACCAGGTCGCGGCCGTGCCGTCGATCACGACCCCGGCAAGTTTCCCCAAGTGAGATCCACAATCGCCCGGTACAACGGCACGACCAACGACGCCACTGGGTCCGTCCGAAACTTGGCGGCAGCTTCACGGTCGCCGTCGATGGCGACCAGCCCAAGTTCGATGTTTCGCATGATTTGCGCTTCGGCTGGCAAGGCTTCGGCCTCTTGATACTCCAGCCAACTCAGCGCACGCACGCGAAACGTCGTTGCGCCTGTCACGGTCTTGCACTCGTCAAGGCCGACAAAGCATGGCTCAAGCGGTGCAGCTTCGGCCTTGTCTAACTCTGCGGCGTTATCGCCGACGACCCGACGCACGCGCGCCAATTGAGCCGCCTTACGCCGCGTCGCTGCCTTAGTGTCCAGCGCCACCGATGGGTCTGCGCTGTAGACAACCTGCACGGTCTTTGCCGTGCTAGTGGTGATGATGGCCATGGATGCTCCTGGTGGTGCAGGCGCTCCAGCCCAGCCGACCTAGGCCAAGCCGATGCGGAAGATGCTATCGATCGGGCAGTTGTCCGACGTCTCGGCACCGTTGGTCGAGCTGTCGCCGGTATAGCTGCCGGCTTCCAGCGCAACGGTGTAGGTCTGCGCGCCGTTGGCGTCAGCGATGGTCGGAGCCGCCGAGACGCGCGCGGCCGGCACCAGCACCGAGAAGCACTTGCCGACAGCCGCGCCGACATAGACGCCCAAGCTGTGCGTCGTGCCAAGCTCCAGCGACGATTGCCACACATGCGAGCCAATGTTGCCAGCAGCGCCGGCGTCCGAGTAGACCACGTCGCTATCCGTGTGCGGCACCGTGAAGTTGACGCTGATACGCGGCTTCACGACCGACACCGCCGACACGGCCTGCGCCGCCGAGTGACACATAGTCTCGTTGATCGTCGCCTTCCACTCAACAGCCAAGCCAGCCAGGCCGCACTTGATGGAGCTGTTGAGATAGGCCGCGCCGGTCTTGGTGCCGACGAGCTGCGGAGCGCGGGTGTAGCTGGCCGGAATCTGCAAGCCACCGAGCGTCTTATCCATCTGGAAGTCGTAAAACTTGTAGGTGAATTCGACGGTCGGCGTCATGCCGGGCTCAAGCGTCAGCTTAAACGACTCGCAGACGAGGCCGGTCAGCACGTAAGCAAACTTAGTGTCGTTGCCGGTCCAAATCGCCGTCAACGGCACCGGCTGGTCGTTGGTCTGCCATGCCGACGCGGTGCCGTAGATGTGGGCGTTGTCGTCGTCGTAGTTGGCCGACGCCGCCTTGATCGGGTCGAACGTCGTCATGATGTTGGCGTTCTTGACCTTGATCCAGCCGATGCCAGGCGCAACGGTCGCCGACGTCGCCGCAGCGATCAACTGACCGCCAGCGTGCAGCGCGCCATTGGCAACCTCGATGTGCGTCGAATCGGTGCCGGCAGCGACGACAGCGTTAGCGCCGTAGTCCGAGCACGACAGAAACGTGCCGCGCCAAAAGTTGGTGTTCTTATCTTCCAGCGTCGCGCCGGCCAAGCTGCCCACGTCGCAGCCCAGCGCATTGGCTGCAAGCACGATCCACGGCGGCACGACCTCGGCACCGCTGGCGGGTGCTTCGCCCGGGTCCTCGGCGGTGGCATCATAGCCGGTCTTGAAAGCCTGCAACGGCACGACGAACGACAGCGATCCGCTACGGCGACCAACGACCTTCTCCGGCGCGGCACCGACTTGGCCGGTCAACAAATCCAGCTCCGAAACTTCGGTGTTGAACGTCACCTTCGGCGCGTCGCACAGAATAGGCCGGAACTTGTCGACCGTCAGCACGTTGCCGCCAAAGTTCGCGTCGGGCGTCGTCGGCGTCGTCAACGACGATTGGATGGCGAGAAGCAGACTTGAATCGGTCCAGTTTGCCATGACGACGTCTCCTATGCAGGCCCGGTGAAGATAAAGCGCACGCTACGCGACATCGACAGCTCGTTGTCCGCGCCTGTTATGTTGGCCAGATCCGGCTGAACTTGCAAGATGTCCGTTTGCGTCGCAACCCAATCGTACAGGTCATCACAAATCTGCTCGGCATCCTCGACCGCGCGAAGGTAGGCTCCTTGCTGGTCGACGTACCAGACCTCGATCAAGGCCTGCATTTCCCAATCCGAGCAGCCTTGCGCCGGAAAGATGCGCCGTCCTGGGTTGCAGCTGAGCAATACCGCACGGCTCCCAAGGTAGGTATGCCGCACGCCGATCTGCACTTGGTATCGGTCATCCGTGCCAGCTCGCTGCGTCGGCACTAGCGCCTCAATGCGAGCCTTCCAATCGCTGAGAATTTGCGAGCTGCTGGTCATCGGCTAGTCCGCAGCGAATAGAGCGGCCGCTTGACCGCGGTAGTGTCGCCGGTGTTGTTAGCGTCATAAGCCTTGAGGCCAGCGATCACCTTCTCAAGCTCGTCGCCAAACGCATAGCGGTATTCGCGCACCAGCGTGGCGATGTCGCCGACAAGCGCGATGCCCATGTCAGCCAGCACCCATCGAGCGCCGATCTGCGCCACTTCCGAAAAGGCGCGCGGAGAAACGTACAGATACGGACGCCGGCCGGTCTGCTCGATAGCGTTGCGGATCTTGTCGTTGGTTCGGTCGGCGATACCGCGGCAGAAGTCCTCCGACCGCGTCGTCTGGTAGACCGTCGCAAGCAGCTCCGCGATCTCTGGTGCCGTGATGGCAGGCTGCCACAGCCATCGCACGCAAGCGGCCTCGGCCGTCGCGAAGCCCTT
>CAXRHS010001059.1:0-3878 GCA_964230235.1 Myxococcota bacterium | reverse complement strand
GTTGTCGCCAAGCAGCGCCGACAGCGGGATGAAAGTCGGCTGCGGACCGCCAAGCCGCGCCACAAAGCCTTCGAACTCGGTGCGGATTTCGTCGAAGCGCGCCTGACTGAACCCCACCAGGTCCATCTTGTTCACGGCGACGACCAGGTGACGGATGCCGAGGAGCGACGCGATGAAGGTGTGCCGGCGCGACTGCACCAGGGCGCCGTGGCGCGCGTCAATCAGGATGATGGCCAGGTCAGCGGTGCTGGCGCCCGTGGCCATGTTGCGGGTGTACTGCTCGTGACCCGGCGTATCGGCGATGATGAACTTGCGCTTGGGCGTCGCGAAGTAGCGGTAGGCGACGTCGATGGTGATGCCCTGTTCGCGTTCTGCGCGCAGGCCATCGGTCAAAAGCGACAGGTCGATGCCCACCGATGCGCGGTTGACGGCCGAGCGTGCGACCGCCTCCAACTGGTCTTCAAATACGCCTTTGGAGTCGAACAGCAAGCGGCCAATCAGCGTGGATTTGCCGTCGTCAACGCTGCCGGCGGTAGAAAACCGAAGGAGATCCATGGGCGTGTGCTGGGCTCCAGGCGTGCGGAATCAAAAATAGCCGGCGCGCTTGCGGTCTTCCATTGAGGCTTCGCTGACTTTGTCATCGACCCGGGTGGCGCCACGTTCGGTGATGCGGGTGACCGCGGTTTCCTCAATAATCTGAAGGGCGTCCGCTGCGGTCGATTCGACACAAGCGGTGCAGCTCATGTCGCCAACCGTGCGAAAGCGCACATCGCGGTCCTCGATGACCTCGCCAGGAAGCGGCGGCAGCAGATGGCTGATGGGAACGACAAGGCCATTGCGAAGGGCGACTGGCCGGCGGTGCGTGTAGTAGATGCTTGGAACTTCGATGTTTTCTTCGTGGATGTACTGCCAGACGTCGAGCTCGGTCCAATTGGAGATTGGAAACACCCGAATGTGCTCGCCAGCGGCGATGCGGCCGTTGTACAGGTTCCACAGTTCGGGCCGCTGGTTCTTGGGATCCCACTGACCGTGCTGGTCGCGGAACGAGAAGATGCGCTCTTTGGCGCGGGCCTTCTCTTCGTCGCGGCGCGCACCGCCAAACACGGCCTGAAACTTGAACTCCGCGATCGCGTCAAGCAAGGTCGTAATTTGCATCCGGTTGCGGCTGTTGTCCTGGCCCGGTCGCTCGACGATGCGGCCCTGCCGAATGCTGTCTTCGACCGAACGGACAATGAGCCTTTCGCCCAGTTGCGCGGCCCGCCGGTCGCGGAACTCGATGACTTCCGGAAAGTTGTGCTCGGTGTCGATGTGCATCAACGGAAACGGGAATCGACCGGGGCGAAACGCCTTCTCGGCCAGCCGCAGCATCACGATCGAGTCCTTGCCACCGGAAAACAGCAGCACCGGCCGCTCGAACTCGGCGGCCACTTCGCGCAGGATGAAGATGCTCTCTGCTTCGAGGTTTTCGAGGTGCGATAGCGGGCGGGTGCGGACGAACAAACGACAACTCCGAGCGAAAATGGCCGGCGGCAGGGCCAAAGGGCGCGCGCGCGGGGGCGAGAGTGTGCGTTTTTTTGGGGGGGTTGTCGAGCGGGAGGGCCGTTGCCGCCCCTGCACCTACCCGCCTTTGCGCATTCGCAACACTTGCAACCGGTATTCCGCGGTGTAGCGCGGGTGCACCTGCAACCGCCAAGGGACATCGTCGGCCCGCCACTCGACTGTCAGCCCCTCGCACAAGCCGGGCACCGTTTGTCCCGTCAGCAGATCGACAATGCCCTGGTCCAGGTCTTCGCCGGGCACGTGCCGCTCCAGCTGGCGCCTGGGCGGGGTGACGCGCGGCTGCCAATTCCACGGGCTCGCCACAATCCACACGCCATCCGGTGCCAGCATCGCCTCGACCTGCTGCGCCAGCGCGAACGGATCCGCCACGGAGTCCAGCAGGCTGACCGTGACGATCGCTGCCAGCGACCCGGCGGCAAACGGCGGAAACAGCGCATCGGCGCACAGCCACCGCACGCTCGGCGCCGGCTCGGGCAACTGCGCGGTGCGCCACGCGATGCGGGACGCGCTGGTGCGGTGCGGCAACACCACGCTGCCGTTGTCGAACAGCATTGCGCCCCAGGCCAGGGCTGCAAGATTGGCGTCGACCAGCCACAGTTCGCGGTCCGCAAGGGCTGGCGCGTGACGCAGGGTCCAGGCCTCGCCGCCCGTCGCACACCCCAAGACCGCCACGGGCCCCACCGGCAGCCGGTCTGTCCATGCGCGCAGCAGCCAGGCCGGCTCGGCGGACGGCAGCGCAGGCATGGCGAATTGGCCAAAATGGGCCTGCGCATAGGTCAGCAGCCCGCCGGCAAGCGCCGACTCCAGCGCGTCGTCGCTGTCAGCCCAGACCGACAACTGCCCGGGGTCGCGCAGCATCGAAGAAACGAGGCCAACCATCCGCGCCGCGGCATCGGGGTCGGGCACCAGAACCGCGGTAAAGTCGGTGCCGCCGGCCAGTACCGGCCATTGCCGTCCGCAAGCCGCGCACTGCAGCGCGACCGAAAGCGGCGATCGCACGCCTTCGCCCGCGCACGGGGGGCAGAAAAGCGCCGTCATGAGATGTCCAAAGGAGCACTAAATCAACCGGCGCCGCGCACGCAGCAATGCCGCGCACCCGCTGAACGCCAAAAGCAGCGCAGCCCAGACCGCCGAGGGAGAAGCGGCCCGCGAGGCCGTGCACAGCCCGCCGCTGCTGCCGCCACCGGAGCCGGAGCCGCCAGTCGTGGTGCCGCCGCCACCGGAGCCACCGCCGACGCCAGGGTTGCCGACCGTGCCGGTGTCACCACCTGCGTCTGCGCCTCCGGTTGGCTTCTTGGGCACGGCCTCTGCCAACAGGCAGGCGCCGACGTAGTCAGTTACGGCGTTGCACACAAAGCCGGTCCCACACAGGTCGTTGTCCGGGTCGCAGGGCTTGAGGCAGCGCTTTTCCGCGTTGTTGCTGACATCGACGTCGCAGAACAGCGACTGACACTCTCCGTCTTTCTGGCACGGGTCCGACAGGTTGGCCTTGCCGACCGCCACGCACGCGCCCTGCGGTGTGTTGGCCTCGACCCGCTGGCAGCCCTCGCCGGGACCGCAATTGCTGGCGTTGCGCACGTCGCAGCCCAGCTGGCAGGATCCGCCAAAGCACAGCGCGCCGGCCACGCACTCTGTGGTATCTGCGCACTGATTGCCGACCTCGGCGCACGCCAACTTCTTGCCGGGCAGGCACAAATAGCCGGCGTTGGACTCTTCGCAGGTCATGCCGCACGGGCACGCCCCGGCCACGCCGGCTTTGCAGTTTTGCGAGCAGAATTGCTGGCCAGCATAGGCGACGCAAGGCCCATTGGCGCAGTCGGCGGGCGCTTTGCACGCGCTGCCCGCCGGCAGTTTGTCGCTGCCGGGCATGCACGCCTCAAACCCGCCGGTCTGCGGTACGCAGGCAAAGCCGTCTGGGCAGGAACCCTTGCCCTTGCACGGCAGGCGGCACACGCCGCTGCCAGCCGCACCGTCTTTGAGGCATAGCCCGCTGTCGCACTCGGTCGGCGCGCCGCAGGCGGTGCCCACCGGCTTGAGCTTGGGCTTGTCGTCTGGGACGCAGGCGCCGATGCCGGTGGCCGGAATGGGCGCGCATGTCTCGGTGTCTTTGTTGCACTCGACCGGCGCCGACGGCGTGCACTTGACCCGGCAGACCCCCGACAAGCACATCAACGACTTGCACTCGCCGGAGTTTCCGCACGCCTCGCCGGGTTGCTTGGTTGGCACGGTCTGACCGGAGCTCGGCAGGCACGCGCCCTGGGTCGGCTTGCCCTGGTAGGCGTAGCAGGTAAAGCCGGTCGGGCAATTCTTCTGTTGCG
>CAXRHS010001058.1:0-11377 GCA_964230235.1 Myxococcota bacterium | reverse complement strand
CGGCGTGCGCATGGGCAGCGGTAGGTCCAGCGGCGGTGGGTCCACCAGCGCGTGGGCGCCCATGGCGAGGCCGGCAACGGCCACCAATAGCCCAGCGCCCAGGCGCGCCACCACGTCGCGCGCCGCGCGCCGACCGGCTATGACCAACCCCGTGCTTGCGATCGCAGCCACCGCCACCGCTGCGGCGCAAAGCGGTACATGCAGGCCAACCCACGCGCCGCCGCCGAGCAGCACGGCCGCGGGCCCCCACCAGGCGCCGTGCAGTGCGCCAGCAATGGTCAACAACGAGCTCGAAAGTCCAGATCGCGCGTACGCCATGACAGCAGACCACCCATCGACCCAGGTTGGGTCTAGACGGGTGATCGGTTGGCGCGGCGAAAAACCGCGGCGCGGGTCGAAAAAAGTTTGTCAGGCCTTTCGCGGTGGCATGTCGACCGACGCAAAGCGAGCGGCGAGTCGGCTTGCCAGTTCGCGGCCTTGCGACCCACAAGACCAGCGATGGGCGCAGGCTGAAAACCGCGTCAAACTTCTGCCAGTCTCTAGAACCGGTACTGGGCCGAGAGCAGCGCCTCGCGTTCCTGGATGGGGCTGGTCGGGTCCTTGGCGTTGGCGGTCTCGGAGATGCGCACCAGCGCCGACACCAGACCGATGTTGCGGTACACGTACCAGTGCGCGGCAGCGCGATACTGCCACTGGTCGACCTGCTTGGTCAGCATCGGATCCAGGTTGGCGGGCAGGTTCTTCATCTTGCCGGCCACGAGGTTGCCGTAGTCCATCGCCAGCATCAGCTTCTTGGGCAGGGCCAGAAAGCCCACCTGCACGTTCCACGCATAGGTCAGCGCGTCGAAATCGAGCGACTTCTTGCCGTAGATCTCGGCCTGCCCATACAACCGGCCGGTTCGCAGTACCATGTTGGCGTTGAACGCCGGATAGCGCTCTTGCGCCCGCTGGTCGAACTTGGCCCCGATCGTGCCGCCCAGGGTGGTCGCCACTGGGGTATAGAGAAACGGCGAATCGAAACGGTTGAGCACGCCGATCGCGTTGATGCCGAGCTGGCCGCCGACCGTGTAGGTGTAGTTGCGCTGATCGTCGACGTAATAGGTACCGCCGATGACACCGGTCGACCGGCCCGACCCGCCGGCCACAAATGCGCGGTAATGCAGCTTGTAGTCGGCCGTGATCGGCCCCAACAGTTCCATGGCCGCGCCGTTGGGTTGCTCAAAGCTGGACGTCATGTAGTAGGCCGGATCGAGCAACAACAGCTTGGATGTCGAGGTGATGAGCGCCGCGGACAGGCCGCCGCCGCCCGAGTTGACGTTGATGAAGTGGCCGTGGCGACCGAGCGGGACCTGAAACATCGCAAAGGTCGCCCGTGTGTCGCGCTCGGCGCGAATGCTGATGAGGTAGAACGAGTTCTGGATAAGCGGCATCGGGCCGAACGTGCGCAACTGCAGCCGAGTGAACTGGGTGCCGTACTGCCTCTTGACCGTTTTCTGGTCAAACTCTTTCTTGGCGCCCTTGTCGAGCATATTGGTCTCGACGCCGGCGACCACCGAAAAGCGCATGCCCGGGTTGCCGCGGCAAACGGTCACGTCCGGGTCGAAGCGGCAGCCGAAATCGGCGCAGTCCACCCTGCCGTCGTTGTCGTTGTCCACGCCGTCCGAGCACACCTCGTCCGAGCGCTCGCCATCTTTGTCGCTGCCCTTGCCGATCAGGTCTTCGACCGACTGGCCCGGGCCAAGTTCGGGCACATCCTCGCCGCCTGTCGCCACGGGCCCAGTCGGTGCCGGGCCTTTCCACGAACCCTTGCACACCGTAACGGCGCCCGCCTCGCAGTCGGGGTCGTCGCAGTCGATGAGCCCATCGCCGTCGTTGTCGAACCAGTCGCTACAGCGCGCGTTGGTATCTTCTGGCCCGCTGCCGACCTTGCACGCCTCGTCTTTGGCGCAGTCGGCATCGGCGCAGTCCACCATGCCGTCGCCGTCGTCGTCTTTGCGGTCGGCACAGTTCGCTTCTTTGGTCGCTGGCCCCGCTGCCGGAGCTACCGGCGGGACCGCCGCCGGCGGGGGGTCGCCGGTTGGCGTCGCTTCGTCGGCCAAGGCGACGCTTGTGCACAGCAGACCCGTAACCAGCACCAGCAGTTGCTTCATCGCCCCATCCCTTGGCCCTAGTTGGGCGCGCATACCTTGGGTCCGGTGCACACGGTCACCGCCGGATTCCAGGCGCAATCCCAGTCGTTGCAATCGATTGACCCGTCAAGATCGTTGTCCAGCCCGTCTTTGCAACGGTCATTGGCAGTGTCGGTGCTCGGCCAACTTTCTTGGCACGCCTGCCGCACTTTGGCGTCCTTGGCCAGCCGGCACGAATAGTCGGCGCAGTCGGCATAGCCGTTGTTGTCGTTGTCGATGCCGTCCTTGCAGCGTTCGAACGTCACTTCGAGGATTGTGCCGCAATACTCGGCCACCGTCTTGCCGGCATTGCCGGTCCAGGCCTTGCCCGACTCGGCGCACGAGCGATCGCCGCAGTCGGCATAGCTGTCGCCGTCGTCGTCGGCCTTGTTGGTGCACTTCTCAAAGGTGTCTTCCGCAATCGACGCGCACCACGCCGCCGCATCGTCGGGGGCGCCGTTCAAGATGTCGCTACACGATCGGTCGGCGCAATCGAGGTAGCCGTCGCCGTCGTCGTCGATGCCGTTCTTGCAGGTGGCCAGGGTGTTTTCGACCTTGGATTTGCAGTAGTCCAAGATCGCCGCGTCACCCGACTTGGTGCAAGAGAAGTCGTTGCAGTCCGCGTACTTGTTGCCATCGTCGTCAATACCGTTGCTGCACAGCGCCAGTGTGGTCTCTTTTTCGCCCGAACCCTTGGGCTTGCAGGCGGCGAGCGCTTTGCAGTCGTCGTCCAGGCAGTCGATGATCTTGTCGCCGTCGTTGTCCTTGCCGTCCGTGCACGCCTTGTCGTCCTCTTCGACGCAGACCGTGACGTAGATGCCGCCGCGGCACCCAAAATCCTGACAATCGGCGTAACCGTTGCCGTCGTTGTCCTTGCCGTCGGTGCACAGGGCGTTGCTGAACTCGCGGCCGCAGCACGCCTCCATCAAGTTCTGGCAATTGCGATCGTTGCAGTCGAACTGGCCGTCGTCGTCGTTGTCGATGAAATCATGGCACAACGCCGGCGTGTTCTCCGGCGAGAATTGCTCAATCAGCGGAATCCACTGCCCGCACAGCGTCGAGGTCCACAGGCAGTCCTTGTCCTCGCAGTCCAGCAGGCCATCTTGATCGTTGTCGATGCCGTCTTTGCAGTACTGGTGGCCGGTCTCGTAGCCGAGCACCGGGAACTCCGGCTTCTGATAGCAACCAGCACCAACGGCCAGGCCGACCGCGGCAATCGCGGTCGCCCGCAACGCAAGGGCAAGTGCGGCCATGGTCAGTGGTCCAGGCACGCGGCGCGCTGCTGCCCATAGCGCTTGCTGAAGTGCACGTGCACCATGCACGACCCGGTCTCGTGGCAAATCTCCTGACAATCCTTGTAGTTGTCCTTGTGCAGCCACTTGCGGGACGCGCCTGTTCGGGTCGACACCAGGCGATTGTAGGTCGCGCCCGGGTAGCCTTCGTCGTTGCTGTGGGTGCTGGTCAGGATGAATTCCGGGATGCCGTGCGCCCAGATGCCGCGGCGCTCGGCCTGGGCGGCCGCCATCGCTTCCAACTGCGGCTGCGGCGATGGCTCTTCGGTCACGGTCATCGCGTGCGCCAGCCCTTTGCGGATCTGGTCAATGATCAGATCCGGGCAAGTCCACAAGATGCGCCCGTAGCCGTCGCGATTCAGGTCGGAGTGGCAGTGCCAGACCCCGCGGCGGGCATTGAGCGTCGCCTTCTTGGCCACGATGTACAACTCGTGCGCCGACCAGTTGCCCCATCGGTGCACCGGACCAAAGCTCTCCAACGTATTGAACCCGGCCAGGCGCGCTTTGGTGCCCTCCAATGGTCCGCCCAGCACCGTAAAACTATCGCCGTCATTGAAGTACACCGGCGCGGGCACGCCATTGAGGAACACCCGCGACATCGGCCGAGCATCCGCCGCGGTGACTAGCCCCAGCGAAGCGATCGTCGTGGCCAAAAACGCCAAACCCGCCTTTGCCATGCGCAACCCCAGTGGGCGCGGCAAGGCAAAGACGGGTCGGCGGGACATGGTTCAGCAGGGTCGCTGGCGCGCAAACCTACTTGGCGGCCGCTTCGTCGCCGCCGGGCGCGACCATGATGGCAAAGTTGGGCTCGCGGTACTCGTTGCGGCCGCAGGTGGCCATCACCATCTTGATGACGCTGAACGGCACCGTGCGGTCGGCCTGGATGATGATCTTGCGGTTGGTACGCAGCGCCTTGGTCTTCTCCGGGGTCGGACCGTTGAACTTCTGCTGGTTGGCCCAGTTCTTCTTGAGCACTTCGGCCAACGGCTTGATGTCCCAGGTCGGGAACTTGACCTCGTTGATGTCCTTCTGGCTCAGCACCTTGTTGTTTTCAAACAGCAAGTCGCCAGGAGCGTCTTTACCCTCCCAGCGGGTCAGCGCCACGATGGGCGCGCGATCCAGTTCTTTCTTGGCGCCTGCCTTGGGCATGGCGACGTTGGGGTTGACCATCATCAGTTCGCCGGATGCGCTGAACTGCATGATGAGAAAGATCACGAGCATCGTGAACAAGTCGATCATCGGCACCACGTTGAGCGTGGCAAACAGGCTTTTGCCGCCGCCGTGCGCGACCGAGTTGCGAATGGTCTTGAGCGCGACACCAGAACCAGCGCGCGAACCAGGGTGGTGGACGGACATGCTACCTCAGTACAAGTGGTGCAGTGGGCGAAAAGCCGAACAAAAGGCCGCCTAATCGAAGGACGTAAAGCCCTCAGCGCGCAACAGGTTGACGTCGCCGACGCTCGGGCTGTTCAGGCAGGTTTCCTTCTTGTCCTTGTCTTTGCAGGCCAAAAGAATCTGGTCCAAGGTGCGAATCAAGTGCAGGTATTGCACCGAGTCCACCGCCGCGACCATGACTTTCGTATTCTTGCCGCCCACCTTGTTGTCGGTCGGCAGGGCGCAGTCGCGCAGGTAAGTTTCCAGTTTCTCGCGAAGTTTGGCGTAGTCGTACTTCTTGAACGATTCCGCAGACGCACCGGAGCAATCGGCAGCGGCGCGACCGCGACAGAGCTTGAAGTCGCCGGTAGCCAGGATCTTGGTCACCGTCACGTGCTCAGGGTGCGGGCTGGCGATCTTGTCGGCATTCCACAAGTTGACCAGGTGGCCATTGGGCGTGATGACGACGTTGATCTTGCCTTCCGGAGCGGGCGGCGTCGGCGGCGGCTTGGGCGAGGCCTTGGGTAGCGCCTGGTCGACGTCAATGCGGGCCATCTGGGTCCACGCCGCTGAAATCAACAGAAAGCAGATGATGCACGCGAGCAGATCGATGAACGGAACGACGTTCAGGTTGGCGTCTGCTACGCCGCCTTTGCCTGAGGAACCACCACCCATCGGGTACTCCTTGCGGCCGCCAGACCCATCGGCCTCGGCCTTCGATTCGTGTGCCGCCCCTGTCTGGCCAACAAGCCAATGGGTTCGGCGCGCGCGGTTGGAATGCGACCGCCGCGCGGCGGGGGACCGGCGAACCGGTCCAGGACGCGCAGTAGCGGCACCCGATCAGACGAACTGACGGCTCCCGCGGTGTGCGCTAGCTGTGTACAAGCGTAAACGCGGCGTATCTGCGCCGGCGCTCCGCATCAAGCAAGAGGCTGCCAAGTGTGCGACAGGGCTGGGCAGGCCCGGTACCGGGCAGGCCCTGCTTGCCGCGGCGCGCTGCAGACTCTTCAGCCTGGCGCGCCCGCCCGCGCTGCCCCGCGGCGCACGGTCGGCCCGAACGGTGCCCGAGGGCAACGCGGAACCGCCGTGCGCCTGGGAGCGCAACAGAGCGAAAGCAGCGAGCGAGATACAGCGGCCATGCGCGTCGGGTTGCCGGGCGGACCGGCTCCGTTGCGCGCACAGCTGGACGTCAGGGGAACTAGGCCGCAGCCTCTTCCTTGATGTCGCCCATCTTGTTGCGGTTGGCCACGATGAGGTTGAGCACGCGAACGGTGCCCTCGTCGATGTCGGCCTTGATTTCCTTGCCCTTGGAGGCGAGCACGGCGTAGAAGAGCACGCCGACGATGCCGGTGCCCAGACCGAACGCCGTGCAGTTCATGGCTTCCGAGATGCCCTTCGAGAGCAGGGTCGAGCGCTGCGAGGCGTCGACGTCCGGCTTGCCGATGGCGCCGAAGGTGTGGATGAGGCCGAACACGGTGCCGAGCAGACCGGCCAGAGTGGCGGTGTTGCCAAGCAGGTTCAGGTAGTCCACGCGCTTCTCGATCTGCGGGATCTCGCGCAGGTACGCCTCGTCCATCGCCGCCTGGACCTCTTCGTCCGAGCGCTTCACCTTGAGCACGCCGGCGTGGACGATGCGCGCCAGCGGGTACTGGTAGGTGGAGCACACCTTGAGGACGCGGTTCAGGTCGCCCTTGAGGATTGGCACCTGCAACAGCTTGATGAACTCCTCTTTCTTCACGCTCGAGCGGATGTAGAGCACAAAAATGCGCTCAAACGCGATCGCGAGAATGAAGATGAGGTGCACGAGAATGAAGTACATGCCGATGCCGCCTTCCTCGAAGGCGGTGGAAATCGCTTGAAACATCGCTTGCCTGCTCCCTGCTTGCGGCCGGTGCCGCGTTGAATCGCCTTGCGGCTGGCGCCCTGTGAATCGCGCCACGTGAATCGCGCTTGCTGTCTCCGGGTCGAACCGCACAAGTTCAACCGCGGCGCGACCGCGCGGGTCGCGAATGTGCACCAACTGCGAAGCGAAGTCCAGCGTCAGCCGTCCCGCGGCCAGCACGCGCTGGTCGTTGGGGCGAAACCGGATTCGCTTGGCCGGTCTGGGGGCCTTCGCAGCCACCAAACCCTATCCATCGTTCGCTTGCCGCTTCGCTCAAGCCTGGTTTTCCGTGCGGGTGCAGGGTTTCCCAGATTCGAGCGGGCAGGCGCGCCACGACCGCCCGGCAGCAAGGCCGAACGGTGGCGTTTGTAGCACTGGGTTCGCGTTGGGGTCAAGCGGGTCGCCGTGCACGAATTGTGAAGGGTTGGGAACCGACGGTAGGCCAATGGCGCGACCCCAGATTGACGCCCCTGTTGCGGCGTGCGCAAATTCCAGACCCGCGATCGCGTCAGGCGGATCGGAGTAAGCATGCGGCGCAGCGACATGGATGAGTTGGAGTTGTTGATGGACGGGGATCCCGCCGAGGCGGTCGCCCTGGCGCGGCGCATCTGCAGCGAGATCCCCAACGATGCCGATGCCTGGGGCTGGCTGGCCGACGCGCACATCGCCGACGGCCAGTTCGATGAGGCGCTCGGCGCCTTGGCAGAGTATGTGCGCCGCGATCCGGACTGGATCGAGGCGTATGCTC
This sequence comes from Myxococcota bacterium, assembly GCA_964230235.1. Lineage (GTDB taxonomy): Bacteria > Myxococcota_A > UBA9042 > UBA9042 > UBA9042 > SXRM01. Next base: position 3,913 of record CAXRHS010001058.1, on the reverse strand, counting down.
AGCGCGCGGGCTTGCTGGCCGAACTCGGCCGGTTTGAGGCGGCGACGATTGAATTGGAGGTTGGCCGCTCCTTGGACAGCGAGAGTCCGCGGCTGGTGCGCGCCGAAGCGCTGTGTTTGGAGTTGCAGGGCAAACTCAAAGAGGCCGACGCGCTGTATGACAAGGCCGAGGCGCTCGATCCTGCCGAAGAGGCGCCGACGCGCTTCGATCGCGGCCGGGCCCGCCAGGCCATTCAAGGCGTGCTGCGGCAGGTCGCCAAATCGGGTCTGAAGTTGACGGCGGTGATCGAAGAAGTACCCAGCAAAGCCACCGCCAAGAAGCTGCTCAGCCGGCAGATGGAACTGCAAGACGAACGGACGCTCATCGTGTACCTGCGCAATTTGGAGCGCGAACTGACCGGCGACGCCGAGATCGAAGACCTGGCGGAACTGTTTGAGGACAGGCTGGCGGAACTGGTGGACGCCAACTGAGCGAAGCCGCAGCAACCGTGGCGCTCAATCGCCTGCGAAACAGTGCGGCGCGGCGGCTCCAGCGGCGAATTCGCGCGCCTGCGACCGACCAAACAGGCAATCTGCCCCCAGCGAACATCGAATGCCGTGTTGTCTTGCCCTACGGGGTCGCGGCGGTCGCGGTCTGGCCAAGCGTGAGCGCCCAGGCCGGCGTCGGGTCTGCCGGCGGCGGCACGGTCGCGCAGGCGATGGGCGGCGGTGCCGTCGCCGCTTGCGCCAGCAGTGCCTGTCGGTCGAGCAGACGCACCGCGTTGGTCCGGTAGATCTTGTCGAGTACCGCGGGAGCCAACCCGATCGCGTCGACCGTCCAGCGCCCCTGGATGGGGCTCGGGTGCGCGATCTGCCGGGAATTGGTCTCAAAATACGACCAGTGGGCGTCGTAGAACGGCTTGACGTCGGCCAGCTGCGGTTCGTTCAGGCCGTTGGAGCCGAGCATCAGGTAGTCAGATCCGATGCCGATGTCGGTGCCAAAGACGATGCGATCCTGCCACTTGTCGAAAAAGGCGCGCACCTTGTCCGCCGGATGGCGCCCAAATTCGCCGACCCGCGCCGCGGTGTCGATCCACACGTTGCGGTTGCGCTGCAGCAAGCCGTCGACGTAGTCCAGGTCTTCGGCGGCGTTGCCGAAGTGCACGGCGACGAACGTAGTCTTGGGATTGCGGCGGTACATCCGCTCCGCAGCTTGCAGCATTGCCGGCCAGCTGGGCACCGCTGGGCGCTGGCGCACCAGCTCTTGCGCTTGCGGGTCAAAGCCCGCCATCACCTGGGCCGGAACCGGGCCATACGCCCAGTACGGGTGCACGCCCAACTCGTCCCAGCGCTCGTTTTGCGGGGTGAGTGGCCACCAGAACGCGCGCGGATCCGCGACATGGATGCACACCGGAATGCCGAGCGCCGCAGCCTTGGCCCACAGCGGATCCAGTCGCGCGTCGTCGACCGCCAACAACTGATCGTGCTCATCGGTGTGGCCAAGGCCGAGGCCCTTGGCGATCTTGACCCCGGCGAAGCCGTATTGCTCGACTGCGACTTGCAGGGCCGAGGTCTCGCGCGCGATCCACTCGGGATGACCGAAACCGCGCCAGTTGGGCGAAGCAAAGTTGATGATCTGACCTGGAAATTGGTCCGCCAGCAACTTGGCCATCTGCCACGCTTGGCCGTTGTGGCGGCCGGATCCGCCCGACAGGTTGATCAGCCGCTGAACGCCATTTTCCGCCATGATCTGGCGGATGCGATCGGCGCCGTCCAGCGACAGGTGCGCGTGGAAATCGGTGATCGGTGGGCGTTTCCATGGCACTGCCGCGGCGTCTGCGGGCGCAGGCGGCGGCACGGCTGGCGGTACTGCTTTGCCGCAACCGCACCCAAGGACCAGCGCGGCCAGCGCGGCAATTGCGGCACCGCGGGACTTCATCTGCGCTCAACCGGCAACGGGGCGCGGCCGAACCGTGCGCTGTTCGATCGGCTTGCGGTAGTCGCTGCCCTGAAAAATGCGCTGCACATAGATGGAAGGCGTGTGGACCTGGTCGGGATCCAGTTCACCGACTTCGACCAGTTCTTCGACTTCGGCAATGGTAATCCGCCCTGCGCTGGCCATCGCTGGCCCGAAATTGCGCGCGGTCTTGCGGAAAACCAGATTGCCCCAGCGGTCGCCCTTCCATGCTTTGACGAACGCGTAGTCGGCCGACAGTGCCTGCTCCATGACGTAGTGCTTGCCGCCAAAAACACGGGTCTCCTTGCCTTCTGCGACCTTGGTGCCATAGCCGGTGGCGGTAAAGAACGCCGGGATGCCCGCGCCTGCGGCACGGATCCGTTCGACCAGCGTGCCTTGCGGACACAGCTCAACTTGAAGCTCGCCGGCCAGAAACTGGCGCTCAAACTCTTTGTTCTCACCGACATAGCTCGAGATCATCTTGCGAACTTGCCGCGATTGCAGCAGCACGCCGAGCCCTTTGTCGGTGGTACCGCAGTTGTTCGACACGATGGTCAGGTCGCGAAAACCCAGGCGGTTGACGGCGCTGATCAGGTTTTCGGGGTTTCCGCACAGCCCAAAGCCGGCGCATAGCACGCTGCTGCCGTCGCGGAAGTCGAAGAGCGCCGCTTCGGCGTTGGCAAAGACCTTGTTCATCCGTTGTCCGCGGGCCCGACGGGGCCGGCGCACCGATAACATGGGCGTCCGAACGGGTCAACGCGCGCGGCGGCGCGCTCCGTCATCCCGAGGTCGCGGTCGCTGCCTCGGCAGCCGGCGCAGCGGCTTTGTCGGTGCCGAGCTTTTTTTCGACCGCCAGCACCGCTGGCCGCAGGCGGCTGACGCCGAACTGGCGAAGCTTCTGACGCTCTTCCTCGCTCAACTGTTTGGCCAGCGCCTCGCCTTCGGCCCTGCGGGTGTCCAGGGTTCGGCGCAGTTTTTCGCCAGCGGCCCGCCGGGCCGCATCGTCGGCACCGTCGAGCGCAGCGGCCAGCTGCTCGAAGTCAGCGGCCGTCGCCTCGACCAGCTGTTTGGCGCGCGTCAGCTGCGCCGATTCGCCGGGCACGGCGACCGGTGTCGATCGGCAGGCGAGGGCCACGCAAAAGAGGACAGGCAGGGTGCGGCGCACGTGCATGGGAGCCTCGTGAGGGAATTCGGGTCACGGAGTTTGGGCGGGCGTCGCCGCTGCGGCGGGCGTGGCACCTTGCGGCAGCCGCGCGAGGTGGACCGGAAACAACAGCACCTGCAGGCGCGACAACGCCGGGCCGACGCGCAACCCGTAGTGGGCCTGTAGCGCCCTTTGGTCCGCCTCCGACAAGCTGCGCGCCACGGTGGCCAGCGCCGCGCGCGCTTGAACCAGTTCGGTCTCAAAGGCGTCGGCCACAGCGATGAGCGCCGCCGGATCGGCGCCCGCGGCCTCGGCGCGCCGGACCAGGAGGTCCAACCGAGCGGCAACGGCATCCAGTTGGGCCTGGGCCACCGTCACCTTGTCCCCCGTGGGTGCGGGTGCCGGCGTGGCTTGCGGCTGTGTCGGCGCGCGTTCGCACGCGCACAGGAACGCCAATGCGCACGCGGCAATCGCCAAAAACGATGGCGGCGAGACCCTCCGGCGGAACGCACAGCGTGCGTTTTCCGCCAGATGATCTCGCCTCCACCAGGGCATCTTCACCACGCGTGGGCTTTGACCGCAAGCGGCGCGGCCACAACGCGCAACGGTGCGTGCTTACGGGGCCTTGGGAGCCTCGCCAGCCGGGGCAGCCGCGGGAGCGGCGGCGGGAGCCGCAGCCGGAGCGGCAGCCGGGGCGGCCGCGGGGGCCGCGCCAGCCGCGGGGGCTTCGGGGGCCTTGGGAGCCTCGGCAGCCGGGGCGGCGGCGGGAGCCGCAGCCGGAGCCGCAGCCGGAGCGGCCGCGGGGGCCTCCGCCTTCTTCTCCTCAGCCTTGGG
>CAXRHS010001057.1:0-5795 GCA_964230235.1 Myxococcota bacterium | reverse complement strand
GTTTTTCGGCGGCCGTGCTGACGCGGTCGGCGCTGGTTCGCCGCGACTTTGACGTGTTGCGGCAGTTGCCCGCCGCCGCGGTCGGGGTGTCGCTGCCAAGCGAGGATCCACAACTGCTGCAACGGCTTGAGCCGCGCGGGGCGACGTTGGCCGAGCGCCTTGCTGTCTTGGACGAGGCGCGCGCGGCGGGGCTGCGCACCTTTGCCGTCGTGCAACCGGCCTACCCGCGCGACCCGGCAGCGCTGGCCGCCCTGCTGGCAGACCGCGTGGACGCCGTGCGCGTGGACCGCCTGCACGAGGCCGCGCGGGTCGGCCACCTTTTCGAGGGCGTTGCGCTGGCGGAGCCGACCGTGGTCGAGCAGGCGTTCAAGCTGCACGCCGTGCCGACCGACCTGGCTGCGGTGTTCGGGGCGATGCGGGTGGGCTAGCGGCGACAATCGGCGGTGTCTACAGGCCAAGCCGATCCGCGGTCGTCGGCTCTGTACTGCGCGCCTGCGCATTCGCTGCCGGAATGCCCCGCGAGGCAAACCGGTGCTCGCAAGGTGAATTCGCGCGCAATCGCCCGATCACCAGCCCAAGGCCGGTCAGCCGGCCGTCATCGTCACCAACTGCTGCCGCAACGCGGCCGGCACGTCGGCATAGACGTCTTGCACCAGCGTTTCCAGGGCGACCGGCGGCACCTGTTCAGCGGCGGCCAGCGCCTCGCGAACCTCTTCGTCGTAGTGGGCGCGCAACAGCGCCACACCGTCTGCCGCCAGCGCCTGCCGACTGACCAGGTAGCGGCCCAGGCGCTCAATCGGGTCGAGCGCCGCCCACGAGCGCGTCACCGACTCGTCGCGATACCGGCTGGGGTCGTCAGACGTCGAGTGGGCGCCAACCCGATAGGTCAACGCTTCGACCAGCACCGGCACGCCGCCCGCGCGAACGTGATCGGCCACTGCGCGCATGACCCGCAGCAACGCCAGCGCATCGTTGCCGTCGACCCGCACGCCGACCAGGCCATACCCTTCGGCCTTGGCCGCCAGCGTCTGCGCCGCGGTCTGCTTTTCGACCGGCGTGCTGATCGCCCACTGGTTGTTCTGCACGTACAGGATGAGCGGCAGCCCCAGGCCGCGCGGCCGCATCACCCCGGCAAAGGTCAGCGCGACATGAAAGTCGCCTTCGCTGGTTGCGCCGTCGCCGATGGCGCCAAGACACAGCGGCCGGTCGGGCGCGTCATGCCGCAACGCCATCGCGTACGCAGTGCCAACCGCCTGGGGCATCTGCGTCGCCATCACGCTCGAAAGCGTCACGAAATTCAAGGCCTTGCTGCCATAATGGCACGGCATCTGCCGACCCTTGGTCGACGTGTCGTCGGCGCTGCCAAAGATCTGCGCCAGGTAGGTCTTGAGCGGATACCCGCGGTGCAGCGCAATGCCGCCTTCGCGCAGAGCCGGATGTACCCAGTCGCGCAACTGCAGGGCATGCCCCGCCGCAATGGTGCCCGCTTCCTGGCCGGTCGCGGCGCCGTAGAAGCCGATGCGACCCTGACGCTGCAAGCCGAGCATCCGTTCGTCGATCGCGCGCTGGCGAACCATGCTCTTGAGCATGGCCAACGCGTCTGCATCGGCAACGCCTGTGCCATTTTCCAGCGGTGGCTCCGGCGCGATGACCGTGCCGTCCGGCCGCAAGACACGGAAACAGCCGAACATCGCCGAACGGTCGCCGACCACCAGATTGGGAAACGGACTGGAATTAGCCTGTTCGAGGTCGTCGCTGCGCGGACCGGACATCGAGGTCACCAAGGTCGCGGGTGCAACCGGGCCGGGAATTTGCGCGTTCTTGGACCGTTCGGCAAGCCTTGCTCGCCGCGATCGGGGCTTGGCAAGAATCTCGCTGAATTGCATGGATCTGAACAAAGGGGGGATGTCTCACTGACCGCCACCTCTGTTCAGATCTCTGAATCTACTAGGTAATACCTCAGCCCCTGCGGTTTCGTCTGTGGCGCGATTCGTCGACCCGTTTGCACCCGGCGGTCTGGCAACTTCTTGATCAAAGGCAGGCGAAAATCCGTCATGGAATCAGGAATCTGAACAAAGGGGGGCATTGACGAGCGCCGCCGGGGCGGCCATGCTGGCACCGGGGCCCTTGCCCCAGAGCCTGCCGTGACCACGGTCCACATTGCGCTGACCCGGGCCTGCGACCGCGCGTGCGCGTTCTGCGATGTCCGCGCTGCCGATGCGCGACTGCCGACGGTGCGCGCCCAGGCCGCTGCTACCCAATTGCGGGCCGCCGTAGCGGCGGGCGCGACCGCGGTAGTTCTGACGGGTGCCGAGCCAACGCTGGAGCCGTACCTCGTCGAGCTCGTCGCTCTGGCCAAACGGCTGGGCGCGGCCGATATCGGGCTGCAGACCCACGGCGGTCGGATCGATGCGCGCCTCGCTGCCCTGCTGGCCGCTGCCGGTTTGCGGCGTGCCGAAGTGGCACTCAACACGCTGCATCCGGGCACGGCAGACGCCATCACCGGCAGCCAGGGCGATCTGAAGCGATCGGCGGCGGGCATTCGTGCTCTATTGGGCGCCGGCATCGACGTGGACCTCGCGGTGGCGCTGGTCGCCGCCAATTGGGACCAGTTGGCGGACCTGTGCCGGCGGGCCGGGCGCCTGGGCGAAGGCTGCAAGGGCCAGCTCCGGCGGGTGCTGGTGCGCGCCATTGGCAACTCGCCGGCTGTGTGCGAGCTCGCCACGCTGGAAAACGCCACGGCTGCGCTAGCCGACGCAGCGCATTCGCTCGATGCCAGTGGCCCCGTGTTGGAGCAGGCGCTGGGCTTGGAGCTGCCGCCCTGCCTGTTCGCGGCGCCTGGCGATGTGGCTGGTCTATTCCGGCTGTCCGCCCAACGAGTTGCTCGCGAGGCCGATCGCTTCCGCAGGCTACGGGCCTGCGCGACCTGTGTGCTGAACGACCGTTGCCCGGGTTGCCCGCCGGCGTGGGCTGACCGCGCCGAGCGCCTGGCCGCGCCGGAACGCTGTGTGGCGCTCGCAGACACCGCCGCGCCCGAGAACTCGGTGTTGGAGCATGACGACCTGTTGCCCATGCTGCCGGCCGCGTTGCAGGTGCGCTGGCCGACGGTGGTCGCCGGGCTGGGGCTCACGTCGCCGGTCGCGTTGGCCGTTGCTCAGGTCGACGCCTTGTGCGCCCGCCGCGCCCCGGACCACCCACAGTGGCCGAGTTCGGCCGCCGACTGCGACCGCGAAGCGGTGGAGTTGCGCGCAGGCGTGCGCGGGTTGCTGCGCCGTGAGGTCCCCGATCCGAGCCGCGTCGCCGGTGCAGTAGAGGCACTGCACCGCCAGGGCCTTTGCACGCGCGTGGTGCAATCGGTCGTGGCCGGCGTGGCGGGTCAGGAGCGAACCCATGTGTTTGCCGCGCTGGACCCGGAGCGGCTCGCCGCCGCTGAGCGATTGGACCCCGCCCTGTGCGGCGACGAGCGCGCCAAGGCCGACGCCATCCGCCAATTCGGCCACTGGTTTGGCTATCCACCGTGCTGCGTCGAGGCCTTCGTGCGCGGAGGCGACCGCGACGATGCTGCCCTGGTGGCGGACCGGGTCCGTCGGCAGGGTCGAATTGCCCTGCCGTGGCCAACAAACTGGGCCGTAGTGCCGGTGCGCCTCGGCAGTTTCATGCCGTGCGCTCCCGACTGTGCGGCGGCGCTCAGGCACGCACAACGGGTCGCGTCCTTGGTGCAAGCCGCTGCGCCGGCTTGGCTTTCTGCGGCGCGGCCGCTGTTGCAGTCCGCGGTGCTGACCCTGGGCTTTGACCGCGCGGCAGTGTTGGTCGGTGCCACCGCCGAGGCCGATGGCTTTCGCTTTGACCGCGTCATTGGCCCGGCGCAACTGGCAGGCCAGGCGACGTTCGTGCCGCGGCTAGCGTTGCTGGCGTTTGAGTGGACGGTGGTCGAGGCGCTGCGACAGGCCGACCGCGTGATCCTGGAAGGCCATGACCTGCGGTTGGTGCGCGCGGGCGCGACTACGCAGATCTTGCGGTTCTCAGCTGCACCCGGCGTCGTCGACTTCACGGCCGCCGCGGTCGGCGTTTGACTGGTAAATCGCGGCCATCCGCTGCGCGTGGGTCGCCATCTCCGCACGCAACATGGGCGGCCCGACGACCTCCAGGTTCGCGCCAAAACCGAGCAACCAGGTCCGCAACTGCACAGTATCCGGCACACGCGCACCGATCGCCACCCGTCCATCTGGCAGGTCGTGCAGGGTCTGATCGGCGCACAGCGGCGTTTCGCGCAACTTGACGGCGGCGTATTCGGGCATGCGGAGCTCAAGCGGCAAGATGTCGTCGCTGAGCAAGAAATCCAGCTCGGCCGAAGCTACCTGCTTGTCGAGCGAAAACGCGGGCGCGGGCCGACGCGGTGCCTTTTCGACCTCGGCGGATTCGATGCGGTGCACGGCCAACTGCACGACATCGGCATAGTCGAAAAGGGTGCACAGCAGGTACCCAACCGCGCCGCGCCAAACCAACGCTTGGGGGTGCGCGACGTAGCGTTTGGCGTTACTTTCGCCGCGCCGGTGATAGACGAGCTTGAGGCGCCTTTCGGTCAACAACGCCGCCTGCAGTTTCTCCAACACCGCTCGGTCGATGACCGGTGGCAGCAACGCAAGACCGGTCGGCAGCACGCGAACCTTTTCTGGCCACGCGTGCAGGGCATTGCCCGACGCCGCCTGCAACACCAGGCGGGCGCGCGCAAAATGCGGCTCCAGCGACGCGCAGGTGGCCGCTGGCAACACTTGCAGCAGGTGCGCCTCGGCCATGCGAAATGCGAGCGCGGTGTGGACATCCATCGACGGCAGGTCCACGACCGCCGACCGCTCACTGAACGACCAGCCGCGCGGTTTGTGCTCGTCCATGGTCAACGGGAAAACCTTGGCGAGCTTGAGCAGGTCGCGCTCCAAAGACCGCCGCGACACCTGGTAGCCAGCGTCGCGCAACTGGGCTTCGAGCCACGAAGCGCTGACTTTGGACGGTTGGCGGGGAACGTGGCGCAGCATCGTCATCAAGCGCAAGACGGTATCGGGCATGTCAACTCCAGGTAGCTTGGTTGCCACCGCCTACAACGTAGCGCGAGCAGACCGGGACCGTCGAGCGTTGCCGGCGCCTCAACCGGCAACCGCAGCCGCGAATCCACGGCAATTGGCCGCGACGTCGGACCCTCCGCGCATCAAGTCTCCACCGATGAGCAAAGCGACCTCTTTGCCATAAAAACTCAGCAGTTCTGGCACCCGCGCCAGCGTCATGCCACCCCCCGGCATCGGCAACGTCGCCTTGCAGTCGCCGAGCGGCGCGAACGCACCGTCCACGATGTCGCGACAATCTTGCAGGCTGAACCCGAAGCGACCGCCATGGTGCGGATAGATGACCGCATCGGCGCCGGCAAGCCGCATCAATTGCCCGAAAATCACCCGGTGCGCGATGCCGCTGTCGGCGTGAACGACATGGCTGCCGAGCAACGCCGGGTGCGCCAAAATCGGCAGGCCGAGCGTGTCGTCGTCGGCAAGCGTGCGCATCGCGTCAAAGCCAACCAGGCCCGGGCACACCAGCAGCGCCCCGGCACCGAACTGCTTGGCCAGGTGGGCGCGCTCGACCAGTTGTCCGGCCGGCGCGGTCACGTTGGGCGCATAGAGGATGGGCCGACCCAGCCGCGCGCTGCCCGCCCGCACCGCCTCCGCGCAGCGCTCTGCGCGGTCCGCAAAGCGCGCAAATGGCTGATTGGCAAGGCCGTGGTCGTCTTTGATGAGGTCAATGCCGCCAGA
>CAXRHS010001056.1:0-4180 GCA_964230235.1 Myxococcota bacterium | reverse complement strand
TTGCCGGCAGTGCAGACGGCGGGGCCGCTGCACGGGTCGCCGTCGTCGCAGGGTGGCGATCCCTGCACCGGGCCGTGGGCGCAGCCGGTGGTGGCGTCGCAGGTGTCGGTGGTGCACACGTTGTCGTCGTTGCACGCGGCGGCCGGATTGACGACGGCGACGCAGCCGCTGCCCGGGTCGCAGGCGTCGAAGGTGCACACAATGCCGTCGTCGCACTTGGTCGGGACGCCCACGCACTGGCCTTTGAGGCACTGGTCCTTGGCGGTGCAGGCGTCGGTGTCGTCGCAGGGGCCGGTCTCGGTCGCGGCGGTCGGCAAGCACAGGCCGGTTTTTGGCTCGCACTGGCTGAACAGGCAGTCGGTGTCGGCTACCGTCGGGCACGCCACCACCGAATACGGGTTGACCTTGCACTGGTACGGCACCTTGGACTTGTCGCAATACAAGGTGCCGTTGCACAGGTTGCCGTCCTCGTTGGCCGCGCAGTCGGCGTCTTTTTGGCATGCGCACAGGTTGCTGCCCTTGCTGCAGGTGCCGGCTACGCACACGTCGCCAACGGTACACGCCACGCCGTCTTCGCACGGCACGCCGTCGGTGCCCGCAAAGTACTCGCAAGCATTGGTCTTTGGATTGCACTGCCACACCTGGCACGCCTTGGGCACGCCGCTGCCGCAGTCCTTGACGGTGGCGGGGTTGACCTTGCACTGGAACGGCAGCGCCGCCTTGTCGCAATACAGCGTGCCGTTGCACGGATTGCCGTCCTCGTACTTGCTGCAGTCGGCGTTGGCCTGACAGCCGCAAGTGTTGGTGCCGACCAGGCACGTGCCCTTGTCGCAGACGTCGCCTTGGGTACAAGCGTTGCCATCTGCGTCGCAGGCCAGGCCCTGGTTGCGCGGCGCCATCGCGCACTTGCCGTTCTTGGGGTCGCACTGGCTGGCGGCGCAGAAGGTGTCGGCGAGCGTACTGCACTGCACGATGGTGTTGGGGTTGAGGACGCAGGTGTTGGTCGATTTCTGGCAGTACAGGGTGCCGTTGCACGGGTTGCCGTCTTCTTGCGCCTTGCAGTCGCTGTCTTGGTTGCACGGGCAGTTGTTGGGCCCGGTCTTGCAGGCGCCGGCTTCGCAGACGTCGCCGACCGTGCACGGGTTGCCGTCGGCTTCGCAGGCCGAGCCGCCGTTGACCGGGGTCATGGCGCACGCGCCGGTCTTGGGCTGGCACAGGTTGGCGAGGCAGGCGCTGTTGTCCACGTTGGGGCAGGTCTTGACGGTGGCCGGGTTGACGGCACAGACATAGGGGACCTTGCTCTTGTCGCAATACAGCGTCCCGTTGCACAGGTTGCCGTCGTCCTTGGTCGCGCAGTCGGCGGTCGCGTTGCACGGGCAGATGTTGGTCTTGGCGGTGCACACGCCGGCCTGGCAGTAGTCGTCGGTGGTGCACGGGTTGTCGTCGTTGCACGGGCTGGTGTCTTTGGCGAGCACGAATCCGCACTTGCCGGTCGACTTTTCGCACTGGTTCTTGGTGCAGGCGGTGTCGTCGACGCTCGGGCACACCACCACGGTCTTGGGGTTGACCTGGCACTGGTGCGGCTTGGTGGTCAGGTTGCAGAACAGCGTGCCGTTGCACACGTCCGCGTCGTCGTAGGGCTTGCACTCGGCGTCGTTGTTGCAGCCGCACAGGTTGACGCCGGCCGCACAGGCGCCGCCTTTGCAAAAGTCGCTGCCAGTGCACGGGTCGCCGTCTTCGCACTTGCCACTTTCGTTGACGGGCGTCAGCACGCAGGTGCCGGTCTTGGGGTTGCACTTGTTGGCGACGCACGCGGTATCGCTGCCCTTGTTGCACGACACGATGGTGCCTGCGTTGATCTTGCACACCCAGGGAAACTCGCTCTTGTCGCAGTACGGCATCCCATTGCATGCGTCGCCGTCGTCGTCGCAGTCGGTGTTTTTCTTGCACGGACAGTCGTCTTTACCGGCCACGCAAGCGCCGCCCTTGCACAGGTCGCCGCTTGTGCAGATCTTGCCGTCTTCGCAGGCGCCGCCGTCGTTGACTGGGGTCGCTTCGCACGCCCCCGACACCGGGTTGCAGACGTTGGCGCTGCACGGCGAGTCGCTGGCCGGGCATACGACCTTGCTGCCCGGGGCGGCGGCGCACACGGTGGGTGTCTGCGCTTTGTTGCAGACCCAGGCGCCGTTGCACAGGTCGCCGTCGTCAAAAGCCGCGCAGTCGGCGTCCTTGGCGCAGTTGCAGCCGGGCTTGCCGCTCAGGCATTGGCCAGCTTTGCACTTGTCGCCGAGCGTGCACGGTTCGCCGTCGTCGCAGGGGGCGTTGTCGAGCGCCTGCACGACCTTGCAGTAGCCGAGCTTGGCCTCGCAGCGCGACTCGGTGCACGGCTCGGTTGCCGGTGGGCAGTCGGCGTTGGACGTGCATGGGGGGCCGGCATCGATGTCTGGAGCTTGGGCGGTGTCGGCGGGCTCGGCCTCTGGTCCAACGGTAGCGTCGCCGCCAGCCTCGACCAGCGGGTCGCTATCGACGGGGGCCTGCAGGTCAGCGACCTCATCGGTCAGCAGGTCCGCGGAGCTATCGGGCGCGTCGCCGTCCGGGCCGGCAAGGTCGGCGGTCGCGACGTCGGCGTCGACTTGGGCGGCCGCCGCGTCTGAGGTCGCAGCCGGCTTGGCGATGGGGTCGGCGGCGCAGGCGGTCAGCAGCAGGGTCAGCCCCAGGCCCGCTGCCAGCTGCAGGCCCAGGCGCGGACGCGCCGGGGTGAAAGCTCTCGTGCGGGCGAAGGATCGGTCCATTTGACGGCCTCGTGGGCCGCCAGAATACCACGCAGGCCGGTAGCGCGAAAGGGACTTACGACTGCCCCCCCATTGTTCAAGTGCTCATGCTGCAAGCAGGAATCTTTGGCGGCACCGGCAATTTCCGTCTTTGCGCGGTGCGCCCGCCCGGGCTTCCGCATCGGGTCCGCTTTGCTCCCCCCCCTTTGTTCAGATCCCTTTGTTCAGATCCTAGAAACGACAGGAAAATTCCGCCCGCCTGTGATCAGCCATGTCCAGCCGTGCGCTCCGCCGCGGTGGCCTCGCCGGCGCGCCCCAACGCCCGCAGCGCCTGGGCCTTGGCCAGCACCGCCCGCCGCCACACGATGCCGCGCGTGGGCTCGAAATGGCGCGGTCGCAGCACGCGGTCGAGCCAGCCAAGGGCCTCCTGCGCCCGGCCCGCATGGGCCAGCGCGCACCCATAGTCGGCCCACAACACCGGCAGCAGGTGGGTGGACACCGTGCCATCGCGGATCGCGGCCAGCTTGCACGCAGGACCAAGCACCGCCACGGCCCGCGCTTGTTCCCGCCGCGCCGCCAAAAGCGCTGGAAACGGATGCTCCTCGCCTTCGGGCCACTGCGACAGGTCCAACGGTTCGCTTGTCAGGTGCGCCGCTGCCGCCAGGCAAAACGCGCGGTCTGCTGGGAACCGCATCTCGGTGGCGGCCGAGGTCACGGCGCGCAAGCGGTCCGCCGCCAACCACGCAAGCTCGCTGTCTCCTGTTTCGAGCGCCCACAGCGCGGCGTCGAGACCCAGCGTACCGAGCCGCGACACCCGGGCGTCGTTGTCGGCGTCGTAGGTGGCGATGGCGTCGCAAAGCAGGGTCCGCGCCTCGTCGTGCCGACCCAGGTGCCACAGCGCGCCGAGCACGCAGTTGTCGCGGCGTTCGCGCTTTTCGATGCGATCGTAGGCGGCAATCGCCCCCGCCGCGTCGCCGAGCAGCACGCGAACGTCGCCCAGCAACCGAAAGAACTCCTTTTCGCGCGCCGGGTTGGCCAGCATGTCGCGGCCAATGCGGTCGAGCGCCTCGGTGTAGCGCTGCTGACCCAGCCACAGCTCGATTTCGAGCATGTCGAGCGCGGCCCCATCGGGTGCGTGGGCGATGTAGGTGTCGACCAGGTCTTCAGCCGCCTGGACCTCGTCGCGGAGCAAAAGCGGTTCCAGCAGCCGATTGACCGCAGGCTCAAAGGCTGGCCAGCGCGCCAGCAGCGCTTCGTACACGGCGCGCGCGCGGTCGAACTGATCGCTTTCGAGGTACAGTCGCCCGTGCAGGTAGCCCAGCATGGCGTCGTCGGGCCAGCGGGCACACGCCGCGGCCACCGACGCAAGCCTCTGGGCTGGCACACCGTTGCGCAGCGCCAGCATGCCG
>CAXRHS010001055.1:0-2704 GCA_964230235.1 Myxococcota bacterium | reverse complement strand
GGCCGTTGACAGCCCGAAAACAGCGGCGCACAGTCACGATTGCGCTCGCGCCGGAGGGTCTGGCGGGGCGCGGGGGGCTCGATGGGTGCGTTTGGCTGCGGGCCGTTCAAGGCGAAGTGCTCTTGGACTACCTATCCGCCGACGATCCAGTACCACGGCACGCCCGCTTTGGCGTAGGCCTCGGCTTTGTCGCCGCGGTCGTAGTGGGAGTTGCTGGGCGACAGGATTTTGCAGACCTAGGTGTTGGTGGCGCGCGACGGCATACGCCTTCTCCCTGGCTGTGGCGCTATCGCCGAACGGCTCGCAGCGCTTAAGGTTGACCGCAGGGACGTCACCTTCATTGACAATAATGTCGCAGCGTGCCACTTTCGGCCGCGGGCGGGTCGGCGTTTCGCTTGCCTAGTGAAGGGCAGTTGAAGGAGTTCAAAGCGCACATGCGACTATTTCGAGGCCATCGAAGCGGCGTGATGTTGGGTGGCGCTGTCGTCGTCGTTGGCTGCGCCTATTGCGGGCGAAGCACGACCGATCTCGCCGTGCAAAGTGCCGACGTGCCGAATGCGAAGGGCCCCATTTTGCGTGACGAACTCAAGGACGTGCCCGCCGTCGACTCAGTACGAAAGTCGCAGCGCGGCGACACCTGCAGTGCTACTCGTGACTGCGCCGACGAATTGCGGTGCATTGCGAGCAAGTGCGTGAACCGAGAGGACATTTGCAAGCAATCAGATGGGTGCCGCGAAGCCGGCCTCTGTGCACCGGGTCCGGGCGACGATTGTGTTGCCGCTGCGGATGCGGCGTGCCGTGCCTCCAAAGCTTGCGCTGAGCATGGTTGGTGTAGTCAAGCTGCAGGGCAATGCGTCGCGACCAACGATTCGGACTGCCGCGCTACGGATTTGTGCCGTATGGCCGGCGCCTGTAGCGCAGTTCAAGGTCGGTGCAAACCGGCAACAGATGCTGATTGCAGGCTGGCGACCGTATGCGAGCTGTTTGCAGAGTGCGCAGCCCTCGATGGGGTTTGCGCTGTCCGAGACGCAACCGCCTGCGCGAAGCACGATCGCTGCAAGCTCTCAGGCCACTGCTCGTTGGTCGCAGGTAAATGCGCAGTTGCGACGAGCCAGGACTGCCGGCAATCGTCCTTCTGTAAATTCCTTGGCACATGCCGCCTGGTCGACGGAGTTTGCGTCAAGTGAATGTCGGGGGCCGAGCGGTGGCGACTGCCTTGGCCTGCGACAGCCACACGGCTGAAGGTGCTTATCGGCGGCGGGGCGGACGCTGCTGGGGCAGACGTGGGACGGGATGCCGGTAGAAAAGCAGGGACGAGCACCGCGGCAGGCAACCGCGAGGGTCGCAGCGTGACATTCGTCGGCGGAACAACGCAGGTGCCGCCCGCGGCAGCAGTGGCGCCGACAAGGCGGCTGGCATCGGCCCGCTTGGAGGCAATGTGCAATTGAAACCCTGGCTGCACAGCTTCCGCGCCAAGAACTTCAAGGCCATCGTCGACTCTGGCACGGTGACTTTCGACAAGCTGACCGTATTCGTCGGCTACAACGGCAGCGGCAAATCCAGCCTTGTCGAGGGGCTGGAGACCTACCAGCAAGCGCTGTTGCACGGTTACCAAATGGCTTTTCAGCGGTGGGGCGGTTTCGCACACGCCCGCAACAAACACCCTGTGCCTGCCGACCAGCACTGGCACCGTGTTGAGTTCGCACCGAGCTTTGGCGCTCAGGCCCGCACCGTAATTCGGCATGAGGTGGCGTACGGTACGGATGCCACGGGCGAAGTGATCGACGTTGCCGCTGAGAACATTCACCCCGCCGGCCGCGCCAAGCCGGTTGAACGTGCGAGCTTGGCTGCCGCGTATCGCGGCGATGTCGACCGATCATGGTTCTTCGACTTGCCGAACCCCTACCGCGACACCTTGCGGCAGGTAGCCGATTGGCAGTTCCTGTCGCTGCACGCCGATGCCATGGGGCAGCCAACGCCGATGCACCAGTTACCGACCCGCGTGCGGCTGCAACGCGACGGCCTCAACATCGCCGAATTCTTGCGCGATATCTGCAAGATCGACCCAGCGGCGTACGAGGGAATCGTCGACGCGATGCGCTACGTCCTTCCTTACGCCACCGAACTACAGGCGCGCGTGTCTGCGGACGGGCTGCGGCAGACAACGCTCGAACTCGGCGAAGGCGATTTCAAAGTGCCAGGTTGGATGCTGTCGACCGGTACGCTGCGGGTACTGGCGCTGCTAGCATTGCTCCGGCACCCGACGCCGCCGCCTCTAGTCGTGGTCGAGGAGTTGGAAAACGGCCTCGACCCGCGCTGCGTCCACTTGCTGGTCGACGAGATCCGCAACGCCATTGCCGAAGGATGCACGCAGGTCGTTGTGACCACGCATTCGCCGTACTTGCTTGACCTGCTGGATATTGATCACGTGGTGTTCGTTGACCGCGGCAGCGATGGCGGCGCCCAATTTCGCCGGCCGGCCGACAACGCTGAAGTGCAGGCATGGTCGAAGAAGTACGCCCCGGGCCGCCTGTTCACGATGTCGGTGTTGGGGCCGCGCTGATGGCGCCGCGCGTCGGCTTTGTCGTCGAGTGCGGGCCAGCCGGCGCCGACGAACAGCTTTGTCGGGCCTTTGCCTCGGCCGTCGTCGGCCCAGTCGACTGTGTGTTCCGTTGCCTCGACAGCAAGAAACGGTTGCTGGATG
>CAXRHS010001054.1:0-2898 GCA_964230235.1 Myxococcota bacterium | reverse complement strand
GGTGGCGTCGGGCGTGTAGTCGCAGCCGGAGTTGGGGTCGCAGCTGTCCATGGTGCAAGCCACGTTGTCGTTGCAGGTTTTGCCGGTGCAGAGGTTTTGGGCGGTGCAGGTCGGGTTGCCGACGCTACCGTCTTGGTTGACCTTGAGGACAAACCCATAGGCAGGAACGCCCTTGCCGACGTTGTTGTACCAGCCGCCCAGCATGACGCTTGAGCCCATGGTCAGCGCAGTAATCCTGCCGCCGATATCGTAATTCGGCAGTACTTTGGACCACGGCACGTTGCCGCTGTCAGAGACATTCGCCGCCATGGCCCAGGCGTCATTCTGTTGTCCGGCCAGAAGCACGCCGCCCTGACCTGGGGCCATGGCTCGCACAAAGATGCCCGAATTCGCGTCGGGCGCAATCTTCGATTTGGTCCAAACGAGGTTGCCATTGCTGTCGAATTTGCGAATTACGCTCGAGTCGCCCCCGGCCCCGTCGTTGCTGTACACAAACACGTTGCCACCATAGCTGGTGCATGCGTAGGCCGACCAACCGTCGCCGAAGCCGCCGGTGATGGACTTTTGCCAGTTGATTTCAAGGTAGCCGTTACGGCGAATCTTGGCGACCCACGGCTTCCAAGTAAAGCTGCCGGCGGACTGTTGCGTGTGGCCGCAAACATAGTAGGTGTGGTTCCAGTTGCCGTCGTAGGCCAAGTCGTACGCAAATGCTGGCAGCGCGTGCGAATACTGCAGGTTTCCGTTGCTGTCGAAGAAAACGATGCTGTTGGTCTGGGTCACGCTCGTTTGTGGCACGCCCGCAATGCCGCCGTTGTCAAGGGCGATTCTCAACATCGGTTTAGGCGTCGGCTTGTTCCACACCTCGCTGCCGTTACCCTCGTGAATGCGACGAACGCGGTTATTCGTCGGAATGTTCGGATCCCCTTGGGTGGTGCTGACTACGATGAGCCCGGTGTCAAAGTAGCCGCCGCCCCAAATATCGCCGTGCAAGCGTGCACTTGGTCCGCCTTCGCCTGGATACTTGACGTCAAAGTTGGTGTTCAGGTCGACATCAAGCGACAAAACGCGAAAATTGCTTTGATTGTCCCCGGAGGTCACGATGTAGGTGGTGTCACCGTTCGACATCATGGACGCCGGATGAACGTTCAAGTTCTTGACGGTGACCTTGGGCTTCTGCGAACACTTGCCCGACAAACACACCGCCTGAGTCACGCACGGATCGCTGGTCGTGCACCCGCTGTTGTCACCGGCCGTGGGCTTCTTGCACCCCGCCACCGCGTCGCAGCTCTCGGTCGTGCACGACTCGTTGTCGTTGCACAAGTTGTTGTTGGGCGCGAACTTGCACCCGGTCGCCGGCACGCACGAGTCCACCGTGCAGGCCACGTTGTCGTTGCACATCACCGGCGAGCCGTTGCACTTGCCCTGGGCACAGGCGTCGCTGCTGGTGCAGGCGTTGCCGTCCGTGCAGTTGGTCGCGCTGTTGGCCGTGTTCTTGCACCCCGCCGCCTTGTCGCAGCTGTCGTCGGTGCAGGCGTTGCTATCGTCACAGCTGACCGTGGTGCCGCTGCACGCGCCGGTCGCGCATTTGTCGGCCGTGGTGCAGGCATCGCCGTCGCTGCACGCCGCGCTGTTGTTGGCGTGCTGGCAACCCTGGACCTTGTCGCAGCTGTCGTCGGTGCAGGCGTTGTTGTCGTCGCAGCCAGGCGGAGTGCCGGCCACGCACGCGGCGTCTTTGCACGCATCGCCAACCGTGCAGGCGTCGTTGTCGGTGCAGGTGATGGTGTTGGCCAGGTTGACGCAGCCCGCGACCTTGTCGCAGCTGTCGTTCGTGCACAAGTTCTTGTCGTCGCAGTTGACGGCGACGCCGCCGCACTTGCTGCCGGCACACGCATCGCTGCTGGTGCAGACGGTGCCGTCGTTGCACGGCTTGGTGTTGGCGGCGTTGACGCAGCCTTTGGCGTTGTCGCAGCTGTCGTCGGTGCACGGGTTGTTGTCGTCGCAGGGTACCGTCGCGCCGGCCTTGCATGCGCCGCCGCTGCACAAGTCAGGCGCAGTGCAGGCGTCGCCGTCGCTGCACGCGGTGACCGTGTTGGTGAAGACACAGCCCACCAAACTGTCGCAGGTATCCAAGGTACAGCCGTTGTTGTCGTCGCAAACCGCGGGGTTGCTGGTGCACTTGCCTGCGGCGCAGGTGTCCTGGGTGGTGCAGGCGTCGCCGTCATTGCAGGGCTTGGTGTTGTTTATCGACGCGCAGCCCTTGGCCTTGTCGCAGCTGTCGTCGGTGCATGCATTGTTGTCGTCGCAGTCTTTGGGCTTGCCGATGACGCACGCCGCGTCTTTGCAGACGTCGCCCTCGGTGCAGACGCTGTCGTCGGTGCAGGTCGCCGTGTTGGCGAGGTTCACGCAGCCCTTGGCCTTGTCGCAGCCGTCGTCGGTGCACACCTTGCCATCGTCGCAGTTGGGCTTGGGTCCCGGGATGCAGTCGCCGTCTTTGCACTTGTCCGTGGTCGTGCAGGCGTCGTCGTCGGTGCAGGTGACGTCCAGTGGCGCAATGACGCAGCCCTTGTTCGCGTCGCAATTGTCGCTGGTGCACGGGTTCTTGTCATCACAGACCGGCGGAGCGCCGCCCTGGCACTGACCCGACACGCAGGTGTCCAAGGTCGTGCAGGCGTCGCCGTCGCTGCAGGGCTTGGTGTTCTGCACCGTCTTGCAGCCCTGCGCCTTGTCGCAGCTGTCGTCGGTGCACTGGTTGCCGTCGTTGCAATTGGGCGCCAGGCCCGCGACGCATTTGCCTTTTTCGCACTGGTCGCCGACCGTGCAGGCGTCGTTGTCGCTGCAGGTGTCGGTGGTGTCGGCCGCGAGGCCCCCGGCCGATTGGCTGGAGCTGTAGGCGGTGCA
>CAXRHS010001053.1:0-2340 GCA_964230235.1 Myxococcota bacterium | reverse complement strand
CGCCGGCTGCGACACCGACTGTTGCGTCGCCAACTCGCTGGCAGCCATTGCCGAAGCGGCCGGAGCGGAGCTGCAAGAAGTCCGCGATGTGCTTGCGATTGTGCAGGCGCTGGAACCATTGGGCGTCGCCAGCGCGGACGTGCGCCAGTGCCTGAGCGTGCAGGCCCGCGTGCTGCACCCGACCGACCAGGCACTGCAGCACCTGATCGAGGCGCACCTTCCCACCATTGAAGCGCGCGAGTTCGCGGCCATCCGCCGCGATCTGCGCTGCACGCCGGACGAATTGGAGGCGCTTTTGCGGTTGCTGGCCACGCTGGAGCCGCGGCCGGGCCGGCGCGTTACCGGCGAAACCGCGCGCTACCTCACGCCCGATGTGTTCGTGGTCAAGCTCGGCGACGATTACGTGGTGGTGCTCAACGAAGACGGGCTGCCCAAGCTGCGCATCGCCGGCTACTACCAGCATGTTCTGGAGCAGGGAAAGGGCGACAAGCCGACCCTGCAGGGCGAGCAGGCCAAGGAATTCCTGAACGAAAAGCTGCGCTCGGCGCAGTGGATGATCCGCTCGATCCACCAACGGCAGAGCACCATCCAGCGCGTCACCGAGGCGATTATGGAGTCGCAGCGCGCGTTTCTGGACGGCGGCGTCGACAAGCTGCGGCCGTTGGTGCTGCGCGACGTGGCCGAGAAGGTCAAGCTGCACGAGTCGACGGTATCGCGGGTGACCACCAACAAGTTCGTGCACACGCCGCAGGGTATCTTTGAGCTCAAGTACTTCTTTGGCGCCCGCATCGCGGCGCAAGGGGTGGGCGAAGACATGGCGGCAGAGGCCGTGCGGCAGGCCGTCAAGAAGCTCATCGACAAGGAAATCGCCGCGGCGCCGCTGTCCGACCAGGAGATTGCGGAGATCCTGCAGGGCGATTGGGACCGCGGGCGCATGCTGGCGCGGCTGACCGCGAGCGAAAGCCAGGTCGATGGCCTCAAGCCGTTGGTGCCGATGACGATCGCCCGGCGCACAGTGGCCAAGTACCGGGAACAAATGGGTATCGAGTCGTCGTCCAAGCGGCGGCGCGCGTACTGAGGGTGGGGAGGCACGATGCCGAGTAGCAGCCGCGTGGTCGTGGTGACCGGCATCAGCGGGTCGGGTCGGTCGACGTGCCTGCGCGCGCTCGAAGACCTCGGCTACTACTGTGTCGACAACCTGCCCGCCGCCCTTTTGCCGGGCCTGGTCGAGACCATGGCCGAGCGGCTGATTGCCGCGCCGGTTGCGGTCGGCATCGACATCCGCGCGGGCAGTTTACTCGGCGACCTCGACGAAGCCTTGGATACCTTGCGCCGCAACCAGGTGCAACCCGAACTGGTGTTTCTGGACTGCGCAGACGATGTGCTGGTGCGCCGGTTCGCCGAGACCCGCCGCAAGCACCCGGTGTGGCAGGCTGGCACCATCACTGAAGCGATCGCGCTGGAGCGCCGCACCATGCTCGAAGTGCGCGAGCGGACCACGCTGCACGTCGATACCTCGGACATGAACGTCCACCAACTCAAGCGCTACGTGCAGCGGGTGTTCGAACCCGACGTTTCGGCCGATGTGCGGTTGATGGTCGCCATCGAGTCGTTCGGCTTCAAGTACGGCTTGCCGCGCGACGCCGATTACGTATTCGATGTCCGCTTTGTCGACAACCCGTAGTTCGGGCCCGAGTTGCAGCCGCTGTCGGGCCGCGACCAGCCGGTGGCCGAATTCGTGCTCGCCCGCGGCGGCCGGCAAGCGCTTGCGTGCATGGCTGCGCTTTTGGACTTGAGCCTGCCACTGCATGCCCAGGAAGGCCGCGCCCTGGTCACGATAGCGATCGGGTGTACGGGCGGTCAGCACCGGTCGGTCGCGCTGGCAGAGGCCTTGGCCGACCACGTCCGCCCGCTGCGGCTGGGCCGGGTGACCGTCAACCACCGCAATGCCCGCTTTGCCGATGCGCCTGCGCCGGTCGATTGACGCCGCCGCCCTGCTGACGGTCGCAGCGTGGCTCGGTTGCAGCGCCCCTGAGCGGGACGACGGCATCGACCGCATGGTCTTTGCAGACGACGAAGCGCTGGAAGATGGGGTCGCCGACAGCGCGCTGGAGCCCATTCCGCGCATCCGCGTGCCGCTGCGGCCCAAGGCACGAACGGGCGGCATCGCGCGGCCACAGCTGAGCGATTTTGCTTTGCCGGCACCACGTTGCGCCAACCAGGCCGACCGCAATGGACCGTCGCGGTCGCTCGGCCAGGTGACATCGGGCAGCCTGCACAGCCCGTGTCGAATCGCCCAGAACGGCGCTGGCTACGTCTCGACCAACAAGAACGGTTTTG
>CAXRHS010001052.1:0-3775 GCA_964230235.1 Myxococcota bacterium | reverse complement strand
GCCCTCTTGCAGCATGGTGCGGATGACCGAAAGCGGCAGGTAGTGGTCGTGTTGCAGGGTGCGGATGAGTTGCAACCGCGCCACGCAGGTCGGGGTGTACCAAGCCATCGTCCGACCGGTGCGCGCCGCCGGCTCGGCCAGCAACCCCTCGCGCAGGTAGTGCTGGATGGTCGGCGTTGGCAGGCCCGAGCGCTCGGCCAATTCGCTGATCTTGAGCAACGGCTCGCCGCTTGCCGGATCGCGCGGTCGCGTCGAACGCTGCATGGCTACAGACTCCTCAAGTACGCGATGAGCTGCGACTTTTCGGCGTCGCTCAGGCCCTGGCAGGTCATCCAGTGGCCGCCGTCGCCAAACGGCGGGGCCGTCACCGTCGGCCGCGTGTAGCCGAGGCAAAACAACTTTTCAAGCGAATCGACGCTGCCATTGTGCAAAAGCGGCTTGGCGCTCCACACCCCGCGCAGGCGCGGTGCCTTGATGCCGTTGGTGATGCTGTCGCCGGTCATCAAAATCGGGTTGGCGATAGGGACGCCGTCCAGGTCGGGGTCGAGCCAACCGGCCATGGCGGCATCGGTGCCCATCTCTTTGTAGGTGTAGACTTTTACACCCGAAAGTCCCGGGCCGCCATGGCAGTCCGTGCAGCCCTTGGCGCTGAAAAGCGCTTTGCCCTGGCTGACCAAGTTCGCGGGCGGCGGCGACGGGTTGGCAAGGGCGCTGAGGGTCTGCAAGTAGGCCTGCAGCGGCTCCAGTTTTTCCGGCGGCCAGCCGGCGTCGCCCGCGCCCAGAGCCGCAAAACCGCGCAAGAAGTTGGGCAGGGAAGCCGACACCCCGGTCCAGCCGAGCAGCGCATGCTTCATCTTGGCGGCTTGGATCTGCGCCGGGGTCGGCAGGTTGAACAGACTGATGATCTTGCTGACGGTGTGCGCACCGTCGTCGACCACCACCGGCGCCATCAAGAAGTCCTGCGTGCCCGGCAGCCAGCTGGCATAGGCGGCTTCGTTGGCGACCGTGAAGGTCGGGATCGAGCCGAGCGCGCCGACCAGCTGCAGCATCGCCCAACCAAACTGCAAACCTAGTTGAGGCTTGGACTTGTATTCGTCGATGAGCGGCTGGACGGCAGCGACAGCTTGCGGCGCGTGCTTGCTGGCCGGCTCAAGGCCGGTCGCCATCTTGGGAAACAGATTGAGTGCCAGCAGTTGCCGGCCATAGTCGTAGTCGTGATTGGCCTGACCGACAACGTAGCGGCCGTCGGCCAGCTTGCCAAAGTGGCAGCTTGCGCAGGTAAAGGTATAGGTCGGCACAGCGGTATTGGGCAGGTTTGCACCAGGCGCCAGACCGAGCGGCAGCTTCTTTTGCGAATTCGGGTCAAGGTGCATGCCAAAGGCCGCCATGCCGGCGCCCACCGAATTTGGCAGGTGCTGGACCATGAAGTCGACCAGCGCCTGCGGCACCCCGTACGTGCCAAAGCTCTCGTAGAAAAACATGGCCTTGCCGCACAGGAGCTTTTGTTGCAGTGTGCCTTTGCCTTGGGTGGCAAACCACGCATTGCAGGCGTTGGCCAGCTTGCCCCCTTCCAGGACCGCGGCGAGGTCCGTGCTGGCGTTGACCAGTCCCGCGCTGTTCGGGTCGCCCGATGGCACTGGCTGCCAGTCGGCGACTGGTGCGCTTGGGGTCGCGGCGGTCGTCGCCATCGCATCGGCGGCATCTGCGCCCGGCGTGCTGGTGTCGGGTGCGCCGCTGTCCGCCTTGCCCGTGTCCAAGGCACCTGCGTCTACCATGGCAGCGTCGGCCGGGCTGGCGTCTTGAACGCCGGCGTCTGGCTTGGCAGCGTCTGCCTTGCCGGAATCCCAGGCGCCCGCCTCTTGTGCCGCGGTGTCGGCCGCCTTCGTTTCCGGCGCAGCAGTGTCCACCGCGCCATGGTTCGGCGCGTCGCCAACCGGTGCGTCTGCGCCGGCCGAGTTCGCAGCCGCCTCCGACGCGGCCAAATCGGGCGCGGTGGTCGCGTCCTGCGCCTGCTGGGTGTCCGTGCGCTCTTCGCCTTCGGCACGCGAAGCGCCCGTCTGGACTTCACCGTGGCCACTTTGGGCGCGCTGCCGTTCGACCGTGTCGGCATCCGGTGCTGCCGACGGCGGCGACGGATGGCCACAAGCCGCCGCAAACAGGACAGCCGTACGCGCACAACTGGCTTTGCAGCGGGAAGCGAAATTGGTTCGCACAGCACTTCGGCGCGTGCCGGGTGCTTGGGAAGCGAGTGGTGTGGACCGTGGCAAGAGAGGCAGATGCATGGTTGAGGTTCCGCTTGTATTTTGAAAAGTAGAAAGTCAAACTTTGTACTTTGTACCGCATTGGGCGCCAGGCTGTCAAGCGCCTGAAATCCGCGCGCTGGCGACGGCCTCCGACCCGTTCAACTGAACTTGCGTGTGCGCTTTGGGCGTCAACCCCGTTGACAGATCGAAGCTTTGTGTCTAAATGTGTGAACGGGGGCGCGCTGGCCATCGCAGGGAGGCAAGCGCGCGATCACCCGCACCTGTCGAATTGGTGCGTTGGCGGGCCACACGGTCCCACGGCGCGCGCAGGGCGCCGATGGCTGCCGACCTTCCGCGCACATCGATCATCCGCGCGCCCAGGCGTCCGACGCCGCCGCCAACACCTGCCGACCTGCCCCCGCCACTTCCTGCCGTTGCCGCCCGCGCCGACGCCACTACGCTGCCCTTGGACGCCGCGCAAGTCCGCGCCGGAGCGCCGACCATGGCGCTCGACGTCATTGCGCCTGTCGCGGTGCCTGCGCCGAATTCGTCGCCCGCCAGCCCGTTTGAACAACCTGCGGTGCCGCTGGCGTCGACCGCCGGCGGCATGACCTTGCTGCACCGCGAGGAAGCGGAGCGCGCCCAGGTGTTCGGCTCCATCATGTTCGCCTGGTGCTTCGCGGTTTTGCTGTGGCTGCCGGTGCTGTCGCGCGCCGACGGACTTGAGGTGGCGATGACCGCGGCGCTCATCGGCCTTGGCAGCACGGGGCTGGCGGTGAGCCGTATCGCCGCCAAGCCAGAGCGCTATACCAGGCGGCTGTTTCGCATTTTTGGCGCGGTTGCGGTCGCGGCGTCGACGGTCATCGAATACTACCTAGGCCTGTTCTCGCCGACCCCGTTGGCGGTGACGCTGGGCATCGGTTTTTTCGGTCAGGGCGGCGATCGCCGCGGCAGCATTGCCATCGGCGTAGCCGCCGCGGCTGCCTATGCAGTGATGGCCGTTGCCATCGCCAGCGGGCTGCTGGTCGACCGTGGCATGTTCGACGCCACCGCCGCCCAACCGAGCGCCCGCTGGTTCATGTGCGTGTTGGTGCCGATCGTGATGATCGTCTCGCTGGTGCAGGCGCGCGCCAATCGACGCGCTGCCTTTGACCTCGCGAACCGCGCCGGGGTCGCCGCCCGCCTCGCCGCGTTGCAAGAGGCGCGGTTCGACGAGGTGCGCAACGAACTGGACGCCCTGGTGCGCCCGGCGGGCGGCGCGCTCGGCCCGGCCAGCGGTCGCATGGCCGGCAATTGGCGGCTGGAGGCGATCATTGGCCGCGGCGGCTTTGGCGAGGTCTACGCGGCGCGCGACGCCACCAGCGGCACCACCGCGGCGGTAAAGGTGCTGCGCTCGGTCTGGGTCGACGACAACGAGATGATGGCGATTCCGACGAAACCGACGCACACGGCGGCGACACGACGAGCCGAGGGAGCACGGCGCACGAAGATCGCCGTGACCACCACCCCGACCACGGGAAGTCCGCCGTTCA
>CAXRHS010001051.1:0-3881 GCA_964230235.1 Myxococcota bacterium | reverse complement strand
CTCGCTTTCGCAG
Source organism: Myxococcota bacterium (assembly GCA_964230235.1). GTDB lineage: Bacteria > Myxococcota_A > UBA9042 > UBA9042 > UBA9042 > SXRM01. The sequence continues at coordinate 3,868 of CAXRHS010001051.1, read as the reverse complement.
CCATCCGCACCTCCCAGCCAATCGGGCCGAGGCGCATTTCGATCCCGTCGCAAGCCGTTGTCAACCGTGCAATTGCGACAACGCCGCAGGCCGGAGGCGTGGGGTTGGATTTCGGTCAGGATGTATAGCGCACTTGGGTGGTGCCGACGACGACGCCAGCATCGGCATCTGGTCGGCCCCGCCGATTGCGATCCGGCTGTGGGTGGCAGCAACGGTGCTGCGCCTGGTGCGCGAGCATCCGTTGCCGAAGCAGGACCTGTGCATCAATTCCGATGGCTCGGCTGAGTTGACGGCGGTCGTCGCTGGCGACGTGGAAATCCGCGCCTGGGTCCTCGGCTACGGTGCCGCGGTGCGCGTGCTGGAGCCAGCCGCCCTGCGCGACGCCGTGGCCAGCGAACTCAGGGCGGCCGCTGACGCCTACGCCGGGCAGCGCTCCTAGCCATGCCACCACGACCCACCGACGACGAGTTTGGCTTTGGTGACCTGGACAGCGCCGCGCTGGCCGAAGGCCGCCAGAAGTTTCCAGAGTTGTACCCCGAAGCCGCTCGCCAAACAGCGGTGACTCCCGCACCGGCTGCGGCAGCCGAAACAGCGCCCGCATGGCCAGAGCCGCTGCCGGCGCGCATGTTGAACGAATGGACCTACTGCCCGCGCCTCGCCATCCTCGAACACCTGCACGGCGAGTTCGCCGGCAACGCCTATACCGAGGACGGCAAGCGCATCCACCGGCGGGTCGACGAAGAGCGCGGCGAGTGGCCGGTGGCCGAGGCCATCGAAGGCCGCGAGGTCGCGCGCAGCCTGTGGCTGACCAGCGAGGCCGACGGCATCACGGCGCGCATCGATTTGGTGGAGGGCGACGACGACCCGCCGTGGGTTCGGCCTGTCGACTACAAGCGCGGCGAAGCGCCCGACATCCCCGAAGGCGCGTGGCCGGCGGATCGGGTACAGGTGTGCGCTCAGGCAATGGTGCTGCGCGCCCATGGGTATCAGGTGCGCACTGCGGGCTTGTGGTACGACGGCAGCAAGAAGCGGGTGTACCTGGCCATCGACGACGCCCTGGTGGCCCAGACCCGCCAGGCGGCGGCCGAACTGCGGGTCGCGCTGGCAACGGCAATTCTGCCACCGCCTCTGGTCGCCAGCCGCAAGTGCGACGGTTGTTCGCTTGCGCCCATCTGCCTGCCCGACGAACTGGCGTGCCTGGCCGACCCGACTGCGCCGGACCGCGAACCAGTGGACCGCATGGAGCGCCGGTTGACCCCGGCGCGCGACGACGCGATGCCAGTGCATGTCTGCACCCCCGGCGCGCGGGTGGGGCTGTCGGGCGACGAGTTGGTGGTGACAGGCCGCGAGACGGCGCGCGTGCCAATGGCGCAAGTGCTGCATGTCGCGGTGCATGGCGGCGTCTCGATCACCGGACCGGCGTTGACCCGATTGATGAGCGACGGGGTGCCGGTAGCCTTCTTGAGTCAGGGCGGCTGGTTCTACGGCATGGCCGCCGGTCTGCCCCATGGCAACGTGTGGTTGCGCACGGCGCAGTTCGCCGCGGCGGCGGACCCTGCCAAGGCCATCGCGATTGCCAGGCGGGCGGTGGTGACCAAGATCCGCAACCAGCGCCACATCCTGCGTCGCAACGCCGCCCGCGAAGGCGACGACATGCCAGCGCCCCTGACCGAGGCCCTGCGGCAGATGGCGACCGCCGCCGAAGATGCGGCAAACGCGCCCAACACCGCGACCTTGATGGGCCACGAGGGCAGTGCGGCGCGGGCCTATTTCGGGCAGTTCGCCACCACTCTCAACCAGTCCGCAGCGTGGGCGAAATACGACTTTTCTGGTCGCAACCGGCGACCGCCGACCGACCCGGCCAACGCCTGCCTGTCGTTTGCGTATGCGTTGCTGGTGCGCGAATGGGCTCATGTCATTTGGCGGGTTGGCATGGATCCGCTGCTGGGCTTCCTGCACCAGCCGCGCCACGGCAGGCCCGCGTTGGCCTTGGATCTCATGGAAGAATTCCGGCCCATCGTCGCCGACTCGGCGGTGCTCACGGCGTTCAATACCGGCGAACTGCAACCGGGCCATTTCGTGCAGCGCGGCCCGGCGGTCAACCTGAACGAGCACGGCCGCAAGAAGCTGATTGCTTGCTACGAGCGGCGGGTGGATGCCCTGGTGACGCACCCGGTGTTCGGCTACCGCATCAGCTATCGGCGGGTGTTCGAGGTGCAGGCGCGCCTGCTGGCGCGGCATTTGCTGGGTGAGATTGAGCGGTTTCCGGGGTTTGAGGTACGCTGAGGCTCGCGTTGACCGGCATCGGCACGGCACGCAAAATGTCCGCCGGGAGGTTCGAATGGACGAACAGCAGGTTTTGGACATTGTGGTGAGCAAGGCGCGCGCGGTGTGCCCGCAGGTCCGCAAGGTCATGCTGTTTGGTTCCCGTGCGCGCGGCGATGCGCTGCCCGACAGCGACTACGACATCCTGGTGGTCGTGCCGGAGGCAGATCGCGATCGCTTGCGGGGCGGCGAACTGCGGCTGGCACTGTGGGGCGTCAAGGCCTCGTTCGACCTAGTGGTGATGAGCGAGCGCGAATTCCGGGCCTTCGAGCGATCCCGTGGCTACTATGCGCGGCAAATTCGCACAGAGAGGAAGGTGCTACTTGAAGCTGCGTAGGAACAAAGAAGCCGGCGTTTGGATGACGATCGCCGACACCGACATTCGGCTCGCCAGGATTGCGCTGCTCGCTGATCCGCCGATGTAGCATCAAGTTTGTTTTCATGGCCAGCAAGCGGGCGAGAAAGCGCTCAAGGCCCTGCTTGAAGGCTTGCGCGCCCCCATCCCGCGTACCCATGACACGGCTGAACTGCTGCGGTTGCTTGACGGCGCAGGACTGGACGTCGAAGTCGCCAAGCTGCCTGCCGTTGCGCTCGTGCGCTTCGCCGTGGCACCACGGTATCCGCAGCTCGCCCTGCTTGCGACACAAGCCGATGCCTTGGAGGCGATGGCCGCCGCAGAAGCGCTTGTGGTTTGGGCTGAAACGCAGTTTGCGACCTATGCCAAACGCACAAGCGACGGGCCGCCGAAAGGGCCCGTAAAAAATCTACTCGATTTTCTACGTGGGCCCATTGCTTGCTCAGTGGGTCGCAAGCTCTCGACTTTGCAAGTCGACTCGCCGCTCCGCCCCCTGTCGAGGTCGACTGAGTTATTATTTTACAGGCTCTAATGCGCCAGGCCTACCTAGCCTGCTACGACATCCGCGACGACAAGCGCCTGCGCAAGGTGGCCAAGGTCATGCGCGGCTTCGGCGACCGCGTGCAGTACTCGGTGTTCCGTTGCATGATGGGCGACAAGGAAAAAGCGGTGCTGCGCGCCAAGGTCGAACATGTAATGAGCATGAGCGAGGACCACGTGCTGATCGTGGACCTCGGCCCAGAGGAAGGCCGCGGTGGCAAGGCCTTGCTGTCGATTGGCCGGCCATTACCAGAGGTCGAGAAGTTGGCGTACATCCTGTAGCGCCAGCCCGCAGCCCTCGGCCGGTGATTCGAGCGGTTTTCGGGCTTGCCCGGTTGCCACCATCGGCGTACGCTTGCAGCCGTCGCGCTGGCCGTGACAAGGCCATTCGAGCGGTGTACGCAGTGCCAGCCCCCCCAGGGGTCGCTCGAAATGTCGGGAGGTATTTAAAAACGTGCAGGTTGTTCTGAACGAAAACCGCTGCCGGCAACGGTCCACGGCACAAACTCGCGCCTCGGCGCGCACCTGCTCGAAAATGCCCTTGCAATGGTATGAAAATCCTTGCAAATTTTCGGGCGGGCTTTCCCGGTCCTTTGAGGCCGGGCTCCGGCAAGCGGGCCGAGTCGCGAATCCTTGGAGCGACGCAAA
>CAXRHS010001050.1:0-4383 GCA_964230235.1 Myxococcota bacterium | reverse complement strand
TGCAAGTTGAGCGGTAAGTCGACAATTTCATCGAGAAACAGCGTCCCGCCGTTCGCTTCTTCAAAGATGCCTTTGCGGTCCGCCGACGCATCGGTAAACGCGCCGCGCACGTGGCCGAACAGTTCCGATTCCAGCAAGTTGGGCGGAATCGCCCCGCAGTTGACCGCCACGAACGGACCGCGCGCCCGCGGGCTCGCCTGGTGCAGCGCTCGCGCCACCAGCTCCTTGCCGGTCCCTGACTCGCCGTTGATGAGCACGGTCGAACCAAAGCGGGCGATGCGCTCTATCTGCTTGAAAAGCGCCAGCATCGTGGGCGCCTGGCCGACCATGCCGTAAAAGATCCGCGACGCCGGCACCGTGACGCCGGTGTCGACCAGGTCGTCGTCGCTGACCGGTGGCGGTGTCGGGGCTGCGGCTGGCCGCACCCCGGCCCGCGCCTTCTCCAGGGCCAACCGCACCTTGAGCTCGGCCTCTGCCAACCGGAACGGCTTGGACAAGAAATCCAAGGCGCCCAGCCGCACCGCTTGCAGCGCCGTGTCCAGGCTGCCGTAGGCGCTCATCACGATCGTGGGCGGCAGGCGATCCTGCCTGGCCAGGACTTCGACGACCTCCAGACCGGTCAGCCAGGGCATTTGCAGGTCGATCAGCATCAAATCGGGGATCTGGCGCTTGAGTACCTGCAAGGCCTCGTGGCCATCGGCCGCCTTGAGGATCTTGAAGCCGCCGCCACCCAGGTGCTCGGTCAGCAGCTCCACAAAGGCGGGCTCGTCATCGACGATGAGCAAGGTGTCTTGGCGGCGGGCAACCCTGCCGCTCGGGCTACTGGCTGGGCTACTGGCCATCTGCTCTCCCGCGCGGGTCGCGGCCAAACTCATGGGGGCGTCGGGTTCTACGAGGCCGACTTGCGCGATTCTTCCACAAACGCGAGCCGCAGGTCGTGCAGCACGCGGTCCATCAGCGCCGCCTCGGCGGTGTCGAGGTTGCCGTGGGTCTTGTCGCGCAACATCGTCAGGATGTCGACGGTCTGGCGCGCCATCTCAAGGTTGACCTGACCGTCCTGGCCGGTCGGATCCGGCACGCGGCCCAAGTGCACCATGGCCGAGCCGGCCAGCGACAGCACGAACGTCTGGAAGTCGATTTTCACCTTGCGCCTCACGCACCGCCAATCCGGGTGCGGGTCAAAGGTAGCCTCGCCACGCCACGGCGCCAGTGCCGCAGGCCCCGTGCGCTGGCCGGGAATGTCGCGGGCGGCCACCGTGTTGTCAAGCGACCGGGAACTGTACCCGGAGGCAAAGCTCCACTAGCATGCACATTGCACCGCGCACCACGACACCGTTCGCGCGCACATCGTCCGACCGTACGATTGCAAATTCCAACCCCATCTTTGGCGCACCGGCTGCGGCCCGTGTGCCGCACAGCGCACTGCGAGGGCGCTCCATGGCGCGCGAACCGATTCTCAAAGACACCCTGGAGCAGTACCTCGTCGAGGTCAACCGCTACCCGCTGCTGACCCGCGATCAAGAGTATGCGCTGGCCAAGCGGTTCCAGGAGACCGGCGACCCCGACGCCGCGCGGGCCCTGGTCACCGCCAACCTGCGTTTCGTGGTCAAGATCGCCTATCAGTTCCAGCATTACGACATCCGCATCACCGATCTTGTGCAAGAGGGCAACATCGGGCTGATGAAGGCGGTGCGCAAGTTCAAGCCCGACCGCGGCTATCGGCTGATTTCGTACGCGGTGTGGTGGATCAAGGCCTACATCCAGAACTACATCATCAACTCGTGGTCGCTGGTCAAGGTCGGCCCGATTTCGCAGCAGCGGCGCGTGCTTTTTGGCAAGCGCGGCATCCCCGATCTCGAAGCCGACGAAGAGTTGGCCGCCGAGAACAAGCGGCTGGCCGCCGAGGGGGGCGCCAAAGGCGAAGACGGCGACATCGAAGTGGAGGTCGTGGTCGAAGACGGCGTCGCCGATGATGACGAGACGTTCTTGATTGCCGCCGAAGCGGTGCGCGAGACCAACCGCGCCAACCGCGGGCCGCGCACGCCGCGCGAATCCGAGGTCGAAGAGTGGCGGCGCGCCGCCCATGCCGCACGGCACGACTTGAACCTGGACGCCAACATCAGCGACGACGGCCGCATGACCCTGGGCGAGACGATGGCGTCGCCGGGCCCAACCACCGAAGAGCAGTACGCCAGCGCCGAGGTGTCGTCGATCGTCGCCGAGCGCCTTGCGGAACTGCACAGCCAGCTCAACGACAAGGAAGTCGCGATCTTGAACAAGCGTCTGCTTGCCGACCAGGAAGTGACGCTGCAGGACATCGGCGAAGAGTTCGGGATTTCGCGCGAGCGCGTGCGCCAGATCGAGAACAACCTCAAAAAGAAGATCGCCAAAGCGCTGGAAGGTCTGCATCCGATCGGCCTTTGGGCCGGCCCCGATCCGGCTTGACCGCATCGCCCGCGCACGGCCCGGCCCAACCGATCCCACAACCCCAAAAAAACGCCAGCCGCGACCCAATTGTGCATTTGACCGCGGCGGTGCGGGCGCGCTACCTTGTGCAGTTCGCCGCGCACACGGTTCCGCCGCGGCGTGCCTTGGGTTGGGATGCCGAATTTCAAGCGTTACAGTGGGTTTTCGACGCGTACAGCCGGGCTGGCTGCGGCGGTCTGGGCAGGCGCCGCGCTGGGTCTGGTCGCGGCTTGCAGCACGCCACCCGTGCCGGCTCCTGCCGACGCCGGCGCCAAGCCAGACGCCAAGTCTGAGGTCAGCAAAGACGTGCCGGCGCTGCTCGACGGCCAGGTGTGCGTGCCCGGCTCGACCGACGGCTGCTACAGCGAGAGCCAGGTCAAGCAGTGCGCGCCCGACGGCTCGGGCTGGCAGATCATCAGTTGCCGCGACAATGCCGGCCTGTTGACGACCTGCACCGAGCCCGGCATTTGCGCCGTGTGCATCCCGGGCAACTTCGGCTGCGATCCCAAAGACAGCAGCCACCAACTGGTCTGCGACAAGAAAGGCCAGTGGGAGAGCGGCACCTACTGCCTCGTCAACAAAGGAGAGGTGTGCGTCGGCGGCACCTGTCAGGTCAGCTGCGAGTTCAACAAAAAGGCCAAGACCTACGCCGGCTGCGCCTTCTGGGCCGCCGACCTGGATAATGCGTTCGTTCCAGGCGGCACCAGGTCCTACTACGACGCTGCCAACGCCCAGTACGCGATCGTCATCGCCAACGCTTCGGACAAGCTACTGTCTGGGGTGACGATCAGCACCGATTTGGGGGTCCAGAACGAAGACAGCAAGGCCGACAAGCTGGACTACAGCCCGCTGCAGCCGGGCGAACTGCGGGTGTTCAACTTGCCGCCGCGCAACATCGACGCCACGACGCAAGCGCCGCTGGCCTGGCGCGTGACCTCGACCGCGCCGGTGGCGGCCTACCAGTTCAATCCCCTCGAAAACGTCAATGTTTACAGCAACGACGCCTCGCTGCTGCTGCCCGACGAGGTGCTTGGCAAGTACTACATCGTGATGTCGCGCGAGCAGTCGTTTTCGATCCTGCGCGGCTTCCTGACCATCATCGGCACCAAGCCGGGCGACAAGAAGACCAAGGTCACCATCACCTTTGGGCCGCAAGTGCGCAAGACGCTGCCTGGCACCATCAAAAGCAACGTCGACGGCAAAGCGATCGAGACGCCGATCAAGTCGTTTGTCTCCAAGGAAGCCGCGACCTTTGAGCTGGCGGAGCACGAAGTGCTCAACATTGAGACTGATTCGGTGGGTTCTGACTTTACGGGAACCGTCGTCCAAGCCAACCAGCAGGTCGCCGTGTTCGCGGGCAGCGAGGCCGCCAACGCCCCCAACACCAACCACTGCAACATCGACAAGTGCAGCGACAGCCAGATCGCCAAAGGCGACAAGTGCGGCGTGTGCCAGTGGGATGGCAAGACCACCTGCAACAACAACGAGCACTGCCAGCAGTTCATCACCTGCTGCGCCGATCACTTGGAGATGCAGCAGTTTCCGGTCAAAGCCTGGGGCTCGCACTACGTCGCGGTCAAGTTGAAGCCGCGCGGTCAGGAATCGGATTCCTGGCGGATCCTGGCCGCCAAAGACGGTACCAAAGTGGCGCTGGTACCGCCGCAAAAGGACCCCTACACCGGCAAGCCGATCAACATCCCGGTGCTCGACTCGGGCGAGTGGTTCGACTTTGAAGCCGGAAAGGGCATCGGCGACGGCAACAACACCGAAGGCGGCGTGTTCGAGATCATCGCCAAAGACGCCGATGGCAATCCGGCACCGATCTCGGTCGGGCACTTCATGCAGTCGCAGGATGCACCGGGTCCGGGCGCCCAGCAGGGCGACGCCGCCACCGGTGATCCGGCCTACCTGCTGGCG
>CAXRHS010001049.1:0-3133 GCA_964230235.1 Myxococcota bacterium | reverse complement strand
CCAAGACCCCAAATGCTGCACCCAAAATGCTGCAACCGGCAGGCTCACTTGGGGCGTGCGGTTCGTACCACAAGCGGCAAAACGGCCGGGACGGTTGTATGCCTCGCGTCGAAGATGCTGGAACAGTTTAGGAAATTGCCTGCATACTTTGCGACCTCCGTGGCCGTTTCTTTTGCTGACCTGACCCTGTCGCCTACCATGACAGCCTGCGCGCCAACGAGGCGCCATGCCGACCATGCAAAGCAACAACGACGATGACTCGACCGCTTGGCCGCCGGCTGTCGATGGGGGCGCACGCGCACCCAACGCCGCCAAACCGCCACTGGAGCGCTCGGCGACAGCACGCGGCGGCTCGGGTGGCCACAGCGCGGACAGCATCGGCCACGCCCATCAGTGGTTGGTGCGCGGCGATGCGTCGGTGCCGCGTGCCGCGCCGACAACCCCGACAGCGGCGGGGTCGCCATCGCGGCCGCCTGCGTCTCCAGGCGCACCAACTGCACCGCTTCGCCGCCGCGAACCTTCGAGCGGCTTTCCCGCCATCGCCGCAGAGCGCTCCGAAGAGTCCAGCCCCTTTGCTGGCCAGACTCTGGACCGCCCTTCGCGACCGGGTCAGCAAGTCACCAATCCAGGCGGCGGCTATGGCCAGCCGCAGACAACGCCGGCGACAGGCTACCTGACACCGGTCAGCGACAGCCTGGCGTCCAGTGCGCTACTCGGGCTGCCCATCCAGCGACCGCGCGTGCTCAGCGCCCACGGAGTCAGCTTCGCTACCCAACCTGGCCCGACATCGCAGCACGGGGCAGTACCGGCCGCCGCCGTGCAGGCCCTGCCGGACATTCCCACCTATGCGACGGCGGTGCACCCGCACGACGACGACGTGGTGTTGGCGTTCGCTGCGTTGCCTGGGGGTGCGCTATCGGCAACGGAAGCTGCCCACTTGTGCGCCCGCATGTGGCGGCAGAGCATCGAGGCTGGCCGACTGCTGTTTGGCGCGGAAGACCGCGCGGAATGCGCGTACATGGTCGCAAACGGGCTCGGCCGCATCGAAGTGCCTGGGCCGATCGGCATGACCGCGATCTCGCCCCTGCGCACTGGTGACCTGGTTGGCGTGGCTGCCCTATCTGGGGACGTCAGCTATGGCCACGCAGTCGTCGCGGCAAGCGATCTGGTCGTGTTCAGTCTGCGGCGCGAAGAGTTCCTCAAATTGTGCGCCGAAGCTCCGCGACTTGCGCAACGGTTGCTGGCGGCCGGGCTTGTGCAGTCGTCGCGACGCATACGCAGTCAGGCTGAACGGATGACGGCCTACGCACAACTGGACATCCCCGAAGCGGTAGCCGCCACCCCAGGGTCCCAAGAGCCGCAAGGTTCGCGCCTGGGCCGACTGCTCGCACGGCTGGCCGGCGGCAAGGAGAACGGATGAACGCTGCTCAGTTGCAAGGACTTCCCGGTTGGAGCGAAGTAGGCGACCGCGAAGCCATCGTGGTCGCCAGCATGGGCGTCGACCGCTACTTTCGCGCCGGCACTGTGGTCGGCGCAGCGCTCCAGAGCGATAGCGCGCCGCTGCTGGTGGTGACCGGTGAGGCAAAACTGCTGCTGGAGGTCGGCGATTTGAGCCTGCCCGTGGCGACGCTCGGCCCGGGGGATTGGTGGAACGCGGATGCCGCATTCGAGCAGGTCGGTTGTGCGTTTTCTTTGCGGGCCCTGACGGACGTCAAGACGTTCTTGCTGCCGCGCGAGGCGTGGACCGACCTTGGCAGTCGCCAGGCCGCGGTCGGACTGCACCTGCTGCGGCAACTATTGGCGGCGCAGTTGCGCATTGGTGCCGCATTGGCGCCGCACACGTCACGTTGGCAGCACGCCGCCGCGGTGCGACGCAAGCCGACGCGGAAAGACATCTTGGAGTTGGGGATGGTCAAGTTGGTCGCGCCAGCCGGCCGCGGCGATCCGCGCGGTGAGCGCGAGGTCGAAGTGGTTGGCCATCAAGGTCCTGCGATTGCGGCTGCGTTCAAAGTGCGCCGATAGGGCCGCGCAGAATCGATTCGATTTTCCTCACAAGCCCCCTTCAGGCTCAGCGGGTCGCAAGCGGCCGAATTGGCAACAATAGGCTGGTCCGCCTTGCGAACGGTTGCTGGCCAGCCGGCCAGCATTGCGTGCATCATCGGCCGCTGCGTTCGACGTTCACGACGGGCTTTCGCGAGGCCCGGGGTCAGCCGGCTTCGCCGGTCAGTGACAGGGCCAGGGTCAGGCACAGGCTCTGCGGCAAAGGCTAGAACGCCAGGCTTGCGCAGGATCTTGGATCGTGCGATCGCCCTGCAGCCAACCCCATCGCGGCTTGCGCACGCACCAAATCCACCGCAAACTGCCGCCATGAAGCCGCCGCGCCAAACCCGCCCCAACTTGCTTTCACGGCAGGCGCCGCGCATGCGACACCGCCTCGCGCATTGCGCGGCCGCCCTGTGCGCCGCCCTGTGCGCCCTGCCCGCCCTAGCTGAAGAGCAGCCACAGGTCGTGCGCAGCCATGCCAACGGCAAGCCCGCCGTTATCCAATACTGGGAGGCCACGCGCCACGTCCGCGACGAGCAATTCGACCCGGAAGGCAGCAGAACCCTTGAGGTCAAGTACAGCCCCGACGGCCGGCGCATGGAGTGGACCAAACTGCGCAAAGACGGCAGCGTGGCCGCGCAGTGGGCGACCGAAGATGGCGTGCGCAACGGCGATGAACTGTTGTTCGACCAGGCCGGTCACCGCATCGGTGTGGTGCCCTGGCGCGCTGGCAAGCGCAACGGTCGCGCCCAGGAGTTCAACAAAGACGGGCGGGTGGTCGCCGAAATCACCTGGCGCGACGACGCGGTCATCGGGCCGCAAATCACGTTCTACGACACCGGCGAGCGCCGCAGCCTGTGCCAACTGCAAGACCTGCGCCGCCACGGCACCGAAACCGTGTTCGACAAGGCGGGTTGGAAGATGGCGGAAATGCCCTACCACCACGGCGTGCTGGACGGCGAAGCACGCTACTTTGCTGAGGCTGGCTATGTGTCGGCCATCATCGTGTTCCGTCAGGGCAAAGCTACCGGCCCAGAAACGCAGTTCTACCCCAATGGCCACAAGAAACAGGTGATCCCGCTGCGGCCCG
>CAXRHS010001048.1:0-5325 GCA_964230235.1 Myxococcota bacterium | reverse complement strand
GTCGGCGGCGCAACCGCCGGCGTGTTGTCGATGGCCCAGTTGTAGCCAGTCGACGAGTGCGTGCCGGCATAGGTCCAATCGGTGCCGCTGCACAAGAAGGTCTCGTCCAGCAACTTCTTGGCATTGCACGGATAGACGTTCGTGCACGCGGCGTCAGCGCAGTCCGCTTTGCCGTCGCCGTTGTTGTCGATGCCGTCGCCGCACACCTCTGGGACGCCGACAAAGTTGAGGTTGACCTTGACGTTGTCGATGAAGATGCCGGTGCCCGTGTTGCCGGTGCCAAAGTTGTTGTTCACCTGCATCGTGGTCTCCAAATAGAACTTGTGGTTGAGCACACCGTTCAAGCTCTGCTTGAGGCCCTGCTTCCACACCTTGAGGTCGCTGTTGGCCTTGGGAAAATTGATGGCCAGCAATACGCCGCCGCCGTTGCTGTTGCGCACCAGGATCTGCGGAATGTCGGGCTGTCCGTCCACGGTCGGGTCGACATCGTAGTAGGTGTCAAACACCAATTCGGCGGAGCCGGCCTTGATCCCGGTCCAGTCGATGTCGGGCGAGCGCGCGGTGCCGGCGGGCGCCATGCAGTAGCTCTGCCCGTTGAACGTGAGGCCGTCGCAGTAATCGGTGTCGTCGTTGAAATTGAGGGTGCACTTGTGGGCCGCCTGTTGCTCGGAGGTGCCGACCTTGGGCGCCTCGTCGATCTTCCACGCCACATTGCGCGGCACGTTGGGGACCGCTGACGGCGGCTTGGTGATTACCCACTTGGTGGTCGCGCCGCACTCAAACGGGTCGTCCAGGAAGTTGCAGTTGCTGTTCGGCGTGCACGCCCCGGCCTTGCAGATGCTGTCGGTGGTGCACGCAATGCCGTCGTCGCACTTGGTGCCGTCCGCTGCCGCCGTGACCACGCAGCCCTTGGCTTTGTCGCAGGTGTCGGTGGTGCAGGGGCTCTTGTCGTCGCAGACCACGGCTGCGCCGGCCTTGCATGCCCCAGCAGCGCAGGCGTCCGCGCCGGTGCACTTGTCGCCGTCGTCGCAAGCGGCCGTGTTGTTGGCGGTCGCACAGTTGCCGGTCTTGGCGTCGCAGGTGTCGTCGGTGCACGCGTTGGCGTCGTCGCAGACCTTGGCTTTGCCAGCGCACTTGCCGGCTGCACAGACGTCGCCGCTGGTGCACGCGGTGGCGTCGTCGCAGGTGCCGCCGTCGTTGCCCGGCGCGTTGACGCAGGCACCGGCCTTGACGTCGCAGGAGTCGGTCGTGCACGGATTCTTGTCGTCGCAAGACTTGGCAGTGCCGCCAGTGCACTTGCTGGCGGAGCAGGCCTCGCCGGTGGTGCAGGCGTTGCCGTCGTCGCAGGCGCCGGTGGTGCCGGTCCAGGTGCAGTCGCCGGTCTTGGCGTCGCAGTTGTCGTTGGTACAAGGGTTGCCGTCGTCGCACAACCCGCTGGCCTTGCCGGCGCACTTGCCGTTCGCGCAAGCGTCGCTGTTGGTGCACTTGCTGCCGTCGTCACACGCGGCGGTGTTGTTGCCGTGGGCGCAGCCGCTCTTGGGGTCGCGGCTGTCCGTGGTGCACAGGTTTTTGTCGTCGCAAGTAGCCAGGTCAATCGCGCTGCCTGGCGTGCAGGTCGCGCCCTTGCCGGCCACGACGCCGCACTTGTCGCCGATGGTGCACGCATTGCCGTCGTCGCAAGGGTTGCTGTTGGGCGCAAACGCGCAGCCGGTCTTGGCGTCGCAGCTGTCGTTGGTGCAGGCGTTGCCGTCGTCGCAGCTCAGCTTGGCACCGCCTTCGCACTTGCCGGTCTTGCACTTGGCCGGCTGCTGGCACAGGTCGGCGGTCGATCCGCAGCCCGCGCCGTCGGCGACTGCGGTATTGACGCAGCCGGTCTTGGGATCGCAGGTGTCGGTCGTGCAGTCGTTCTTGTCGTTGCAGTCCTTGGGGCCCGTCGCTGCTTCGCACTTGCCGGCCTTGCACGCGGCCGCCTGGCAGACGTCGCCGGCATTGCACGGCGCCGTGTTGGGCGTGAACACGCAGCCGTTGGTTACCTTGGGATCGCAGCCATCGTCGGTGCAGGGGTTGTTGTCGTTGCACGCTTTGGCGGCGCCGCCCTGGCATTTGCCGTCTTTGCACGCATCGCCCTCGGTGCACAGGTTGCCGTCGTCGCAGCCAACCGTGTTCGGGGCAGCGCCGCAGCCGGTCTTGACGTCGCAGTTGTCGGTCGTGCAGGGATTGCCGTCGTCGCAGACCTTGGTCGCGCCAGCGCACTTGCCGTTGTTGGCGCACACGTCTTTGTCGGTTCAAGCGCTGCCGTCGTCGCAACCTGCGCCGGGCGTGACCTTGAACACGCAGTTTCCGGTGGCTGCGTCGCAGGTATCGGTGGTGCAGCCATTGCCGTCGTCACACGCGGTGGCCTTGCCTTCGCACTTGCCGGCCTTGCATGCATCTTCGCCGGTGCAGATATTGCCGTCGTCGCACTTGCCATCTTGCGCTACGTTGGCGCAGCCGCCCTTGGCGGGGTCGCAACTGTCGGCCGTGCAGCTGTTCTTGTCGTCGCAAGTGTTCGGCGCACCTGGCTCACACTTGCCAGCTTTGCAGGTGTCGCCGGCGGTGCACGCATTGCCGTCATCGCAGCTCGCGGTGTTGGCGGTGTTGACGCAGAAACCGGTCTTGGCATCGCAGGTGTCGTCCGTGCATGCCAGGGTGTCGTTGCAGTCCTTGGCCGCGCCGGGCGAACACGCCCCGCCCTTGCAGTTGTCGTTGGCCGTGCAGCTGTCGCCGTCATCGCAAGGTGCGCCGTCGGCCGACTTGCCGGCGACGCAAGCACCCGCGACGCACTGCACGGTGGCGCACCCCGCTGGTTTGCCGCAGTCGGCGTCGACTTTGCACACCGTTGCCGTGCCACCGTCGGTCGTCGTGCCGCCGTCGCCAGTACCGCCGCCCGTGTCGCCAGTGGTGCCGCCACCGTCGCCGCCAGAACTGCCTGTATCGCCGCCGGTGCTGCCGCCATCGCTACCGCCAGCGCCATCCGGAGCGGTGGTGCTGCCGCCGTCCGTGGCACCCGCGTCGCCGCCGGTGCTGCCACCGTCCGCAGTCGTCCCGCCGCCATCCGGGTCGGTCGTGCCGCCGTCGCCGGTCGTGCTGCCTCCGTCGCCCGCTGTGCCCCCGTCGCTGGTTGAACCGTCGGTGTCGCCCATCGTGCCGCCGCCGTCAACGGCGTCGGGATCGGTCGTGCTGCCGCCGTCGCTGCCACCGCCATCGGTGCCAGTGCCGCCACCGTCGCCGCTACTGCCATCGGGGTCTGTCCCCGTGCCGTCGGTGCCGCCGCCGCCGCCGTCGGGCTCGGTGGTGTCGGCGTCTGTGCCCCCCGAGCCGCCATCGGTGCCGCCCGAGCCGCTGTCGTTGTCCGTCGCGCCGCTGTCCGCGCCGGTCGTGCCGGCGTCGGTACCGCCGCTGGCACCATCCGCGCCAACGTTGCCGGTGGCGGTGTCGGACGCTGCGGCGACGTCGGCGTTGAGCGTGGGGCTCAGCGTTGCATCTTCGCCACACGCGGCGAGGGCGAGTAGCGAAGCAGCGACGACCAAGCGACCGACGGTCACATGGCGGGCGCGCAGATTGCGCAACAGGGGGGGCATGGCGTGCATGAAACCTCGAAATAATGCGGGGGAACGCACCGAAGGTGCAGGTGCGCCACTTTTCCAGTTTCCGCCTGCCCCCGTCAATCCGAGTTGGGGGTGGCTCACAGTTTCTCACAGCGCGGACGCAGGGATTCAATGGGCTTTTCAAAGGCACGTTGCGCGCACGGACCGCGCTGGGAATCACGCTGGCCATGCAAGCGGATTGCCGCGCTGCGTTCGCGACAGGCACGGGCATCGACGCTTGGTGGCGCTGCCCTGCCAGCGGCACGCTGCACGCCTGCCGGATGGAAACCGCGTCAGTTTGCGGCCCCGTTGCGCGTTGGCGTATGCTCGCCGCCCGCAGGGAGATTGCCTCTTGGCCTTGATCAACGCCGCAGTGCCGACCGCGCCCGACCGCATCGATGTGCACACGCACTTGCTGCCGCGCGACCTGCCGCGGTGGGCAGATCGCTTTGGCTATGGCGGGTTCGTCGCACTCGATCACCCGCCAGGCTGCCGCGCGCGCATGGTCCGCGACGACGGCACCGTTTTCCGCGAAGTGGACCCCAACCTGTGGGATCCGCCAACCCGCTTGCGCGAGATGGACGCGAGCCGCGTCGCGGTACAGGTGCTTTCCACGGTTCCGGTGATGTTCAGCTACTGGGCGCAGCCGCACGACACGTTGCAAGTCGCCCGCCATTTGAACGACCAGCTGGCCGAGGTGGTGCAGCGACACCCGACCCGGTTTGTCGGCCTTGGCACCCTGCCCTTGCAGGACCCGGACCTCGCCGTCGCCGAACTGGAGCGCTGCGTGCGGGATCTGGGCCTGCGCGGCGTCCAGATCGGCAGCCATGTGCGCGGCCCCGTGGCGGACTGGAACCTGGACGAACCAGCACTTTTCCCGGTGTTCGCGCGGGCCGCAGCGCTGAACGCCGCGGTCTTCGTGCATCCCTGGGACATGATGGGCGAGGCGTCGATGCGCAAGTACTGGCTGCCGTGGCTGGTCGGCATGCCGGCGGAGTGCAGCCGCGCGCTGTGCTCGCTGATTTTCGGCGGCGTGCTCGCGCGCTTGCCGGCGCTGCGCGTCTGCGTCGCCCATGGCGGCGGCAGCTTTGCCGCCACGCTGGGCCGCATCCAGCACGGTTTTGAGGCGCGACCCGACCTGTGCGCCATCGACAATCCCGTCGCGCCGCGCGACCATGCCGGCCGCTGTTGGGGCGACACGCTGGTGCACGATCCCAGGGCGTTGCAACTGGTCCTCGATACCCTGGGCCACGACCGCGTGGCGGTCGGGTCGGACTACCCGTTTCCGCTTGGCGAGGCGGCGCCCGGCTCGCTGGTCGAGTCGTTGGCGTTTGAACCGTCGCTCACCCGCAAGTTGCTGGTAGACAACGCGCTCGATTGGCTGGGAATGGACCGCGAACTGCGCGTGAAGGAGGCCCCGTGACAACCCGCCTGGTCATCTTGGATTTCGACGGCACGTTTACCGATTCCGAGGCAGAGGGCGCGCCGTTCGCACAGCGCTACCCGGCGCTGCTGGCCGAGGCCATCGGCATGGACCCGGCGGCGTTTGCGCCGCAGTTTGCGCTGGGCCTGCAAGACGTTGCCGAGCGGTCGCCGGAGTTGGGCTGGCACATGAACGGCGTGGACGCCGCCCCCGCGGACGCCGACCCCTACATTCGCTGCTCGATGGCGGCCCATTGCGCGTTCGACCGCATGGGCG
>CAXRHS010001047.1:0-2854 GCA_964230235.1 Myxococcota bacterium | reverse complement strand
AGGCCGCGGCTTCAGCGGCCGGCAGTATTTGCGAGGTGTGTCTGAGCACCATCCCGCCGCTTGTCCTGCCCGTCACGCGAGATAGCCTCGGCGTTTGGATCCAATGCGGGTCAGCCGAGGTCCTCGATTGGCTGTACGCGCTGCTCGTCGAGATCGTCTCCACACTTGTCGGCAACTTTTTCAGTCGGTTGCATGGTGGGCGTTTGAACTCGCCGTAGGCTCGCGGTAGCCCGTTGCGCCTAGCCAACCACGGAAAAGACCTCGCTGGTGGCGCGCCATAGCCTACAACCGCACCTCTGCCCGCACCACATCGACCACGACCGCCACCCGTCCGCGACGCCGCGACACCAGCCCCTCGGCCTGGAGCGCCACCACATCGTCATGCACGCGATGGTAGTCGCGTTGCAGCCGCGCCGCCAGAGCACGCACAGATGCTTGCGGCTCTGCATGCAGCGTGCGCAAAAGCGCAAGGCGCTTGGGCGTCAGCGTGGCCAGCAACCCTTCCAGCGTAGTGAAAGTCAAGTGCTTCTCTTCCTCAGTCAACTGGCCGGCTTCGGCACGATGCCACGCGCCGATGAACCGCTGGCCCATGTCGGTGAGGTCGCCAACGTGCAGTTCAACTTGGCTCATGTTGTCCTCGGTGTTTCGCCACATCGGCGAGGAAGTCGGCCATCAGTTGTTCGACAGTCGTGAATTGGTAAGTGGTTTCGGTGTCGCACAAGTGGCGATGGTCGCCTCAGCCTCGCTCGTTGTCGTAGCACACGACACGTTCGCCCGGTCTACCGTAGAACAGGCGGTACTTGTGCCGATGACTGCTGCCCTGCAGGGGCTGTTCCAGGGTCCAAATGATCATCTCGACAATCGCGCCGTCTGGCAGCACGGTCTTGTCGCGAAACAGACAAGTCGCAGCCACGGAACAAATCGCAGTCCGTCGCCTGGGCCCACTTCAGCATCTGCAAGCTCGATGATGGCGTCAAGGGCCATACTCGGTGGCCGCTGCTGGGCAGCAACTGAAGCTTGCTGCGGCCGGCCGCACCGGGCAGGTCGCAATGGCGCGGTGCTCGTCGCTCACCCCCGCCGCCGCCGGCTCCCCCAAACCGCCAGGGCGATGCCTGCACTGAGGATCAGCGCCCCACCGCCAATTCCGCGCGGCCCGGGCCACTCGCCAAACAGCATCCCGCCGAGCAACGTGGCAAACAGCGGCGTCAAGAACCCGAAAACGCTGCCCTCGCTGGCGTCGAGCAGTCGATAGCCGCTGGTCGTGACCAGTTGCGCCGCAGCGGCCGTCACCCCGGTACCAACTAGCAAGCCTGCGGCCTGCGGGCTCGGCACCAACCAACTGCCGTCGGCCATGGCTAGCGACCCCACGGTACACGTCGCCGCCAGGGCCCACACGATGAGGATCGACCGGTTGGCCGCACTGGCTTTCTTGAGCGAAATCAGCGCCCACGCGGAGGCAACAGCCGAAGCGGCCCCCAGTAGCGCACCGCGGCCTTGCAAGGAGTCGAGCGGCCGCGCGCCCACCAGCAGCCACATCCCAAACGCCGACACGGCGGTGGCAGCCACCCGAAACCAGGTCATCCGCTCACCCAGGAACCACACCGCCAAAAGCGCAGTCAGCACCGGCGACAGGTTGTTGAGCAACACCGCTTCGCCAAGCGGGATGTAGCGCAGGGCGTCGAAGTAGCAGGCGATGGCGACAAAACCGCCGATGCTGCGGCGGGCCACGTGGCCCCACTCGTCGAACTGCAGGGGCACGCCCATGCGCCGGCGCAGCACCTCAATCACCAGCAAGGTCACGGCGCTGCGGGCCGCGACCAGTTCAAAGGTCGGGATGTTCGGGCTGGCCGCCTTGGCCTGGGCGCCCATCAGCGCGTACAGGCCGGCACCCGCGACCATCAGCGCAATGCCGCGCCGCCGATCTGGAAACGGCGCCAGCCGCGAGACTTCAAAACCGGCGTCGGGCACGCGGATTGGCTGCCGGCCTACGCGCCAAACGCCATGCCGCCGTCGCAGCGCAGGGTCTGGCCGGTGACCGCGCGGCTGACCGGGTGGACCAGAAAGGCGGCAAGCTCGGCGACATCCTCGGGCAGCCCCGGCTGCAGCAACGCGGTGAGTTGCTTGGCCATCTCGCGGTTGAACACCGGCACCTGCGCGGTCATTTCGGTGACGATGAACCCGGGCGCGATGGCGTTGCAGCGCACCCCGCGCGCGGCCAGTCGCTCGGACCAGATCCGCATCAAGGCGAGCACACCGGCCTTGCTGGCGGTGTAGTTGCACTGGCCAAAGTTGCCGGCGATGCCCATGACGCTGCTCAACATCGCGATGCCGGCGCCTGGTTGCAGGTACGGATCGACGGCGTTCTGCACCCGCTCCATGGCGTACAGGTTGACGGCCAGCACCTGGCGCCACTGCTCGCCGGCCATCCGCCGGACGGTGCGGTCGCGGGTAATCCCCGCGTTGTGCACCACGGCGTCGAGGCGGCCGTGGGCGCGCACCGCGGCGGCGATGGCCTCGGCACCGGCGACGCTGCTGCAGTCGGCGGCCACAAATTCGGCGGCACCGCCGACATCCGCAATACCCTGGACGGTCGCTTCGGCGGCCGGCCTGGCCGGCGCGATGTCGTTGACCAGCACCCGCCAGCCGACCGAAGCCAGACGCCGCGCGATGGCCGCGCCAATGCCGCGCGCCGAGCCGGTGACCAGCGCCACCCGGCCATCGGCTTCCACGCGCGGGCCAATGTCGGCCCCAAGCCGCAGATCCAAGGCGGTCAGGAACGCGGACGCCGGCGACAGCAGAAAGCCGGCGACGTCGGCGACCGCCAGCGGGTCCGCGCCGGCCAGCCGCAGCAGGT
>CAXRHS010001046.1:0-3622 GCA_964230235.1 Myxococcota bacterium | reverse complement strand
CCTGCTTGCAGTTCTCGTCCAGCAGCTTGGCCAGGCGCTCGGTCAGAACGGCGAATTCGTCGCTGCGCGCCTGCTTGGCCTTGGTCTGCTCTTCCGACTCGGGCAGTCCGTCCAGTTCGCCCTTGGCCGCCGACTTCAGTTCGAGGTCCTGGTACTTGTCCAGGGCCCCGACCATGATTTCATCCACCGCCTCGGGTAGCAGGATGACCTCGATGTTGCGCTTGCGGAACACCTCAAGCTGCGGCGCGCTCTGCAGGGTCTCCAGCTTTTCGCCGGTCAGGTAGTACAGCGCCGTCTGGCCCGCTTGCTTGCGCTCGACCACTTCGGCAAGCGTGCTCCAGCCATCGCCGTGGGTCGTCCGCACCAGCACGATGTCGGCCAGCTTGTCCTTGCTGCCGGTCTCGTAGTGGAAGCCCTCTTTGAGGCAGGTGCCGAACTGGTCCCACAGCTTGACGTAGGCATCGCGGCGCTGCGTCAGCATGTCCTTGAAGTGGCTGATGACTTTGTTGGTCAACCGCTTCTTGATCGCGCCGACCAGGCGGTCCTGCTGCACCGTCTCGCGCGACATGTTCAGCGGCAAGTCCGCGGAGTCGACCAACCCTTTGAGAAAGCGCAGGTGCTCCGGAATCAGTTCCTTGACGTCCTCGGCAATGAAGACGCGCTTGATGTAGAGTTGCAACCCGCGCCGCGGCTCGCGCGAGTACAAGTCAAACGGGGCCTTTTCAGGCACATACAGCAGGGCCGTCCACTCCTGGGTTCCTTCGGTGTGGAAGTGGATGGTCTCGGCCGGGTCATTCCAGTCGCGCGACAGGTGCTTGTAGAACGCTTTGTGCTCGTCGGCCTCAATGGTCGCCGCCGGCCGCGTCCACAGCGCCTTGCTGGAGTTGAGCGTTTCCTCGACGATCTTCTCTTTGCGCTCGGCGCCTTCAACCGCCTTGCCGTCTTCGTCCACTTCCGCTTCGTACTTCTTGGTGTCCATCACGATCGGAAACGCGATGAAGTCACTGTACTTCTTGATCGTGGCGCGGATCTTCCAGGTGTCGGTCCAGTTGTCCGCGTTGAACACGACGTCTTGTTCGTCGTCCTCGCTGTCTTCGGCCTTGGGCGCATCTTTGTCGCGTAGAAACAGGGTGATGCGCGTACCGCGCCGCGTCTTGTCGAGCCGTTCGATCGTGTAGGTGCCGTCGCCCGCCGACTCCCAGCGCACGGCGTGGTCCGCTTTGGCCTTGCAGGTCTCAATGACCACCCGCTTGGCGACCATGAAGGCGCTGTAGAAACCGACGCCAAACTGGCCAATCAGGTCGGGCGTCGCAGCATCGGCGCCTGCGCCCTTGACCTTGTCGGCGAACGTCTCGGCGCCCGAGCGGGCGATGGTGCCGATGTGCTCGACGACCTCGTCGTAGGTCATGCCAATGCCATTGTCCAACAGCGTCAGCGTGTGCTTGTCGGCGTCCGGGATGATCTTGATCTTGAAATCGCCGTCGCCTTCGAGCAGTTCGCTGTCGGTCAGGGCCAGAAACCGCACCTTGTCGATGGCGTCGGAGGCATTGCTGACCAGTTCGCGCAGAAAAACGTCTTTGTGCGCGTAGATACTGTGGATCATCAGGTCCAGGAGCTTGTTGGTCTGGGCCTGGAAAGTGCGGGTCTCGGCCATGGTGTCCTCGTTTCGGCAGTGGGGCGACGTTGGCCCTACACACAGGGCAGGGCAAGCTGTTGTCGCAAACTGTTGTCGCAAACTGTTGTCGTTGCAGCCGGTTGACCGTCTGGGCGTTGCGCACCGGGTCACAAGGCGGGGCAAAGCAAAGTCGGATTCGGCGGCTGTCAAGGCGTGGCACGCTGCAAGCGGGCGGCACCGATTGTCGCAATCGTGTCAGCGCCGGATTGCCCAACTTGCACGTTTGCGCTACACCGCTACATCCCGCTCGGCTACGGCGCCCGGCGGCCGTCCTACAAAATCTGAGGAAAATCATGGCGATCACAGCAGAAATCCGCGTCGGTGAGTCCAAACTTGAACTGCCAGTGGTGGTGGGCAGCGAAGCCGAAGTCGGCGTCGACATTGGCGCTTTGCGCGACAAGACGGGCGCGATTACCCTCGATCCCGGGTACGGGAACACCGGCGCGTGCGAGAGCGCGATCACCTTTCTGGACGGCGAGCGCGGCATCCTGCGCTACCGTGGCTATCCGATCGAACAACTGGCGGGCCCGGCGTCGTTTTTGGAGGTCAGCTGGCTGCTGCTCAAGGGTGAACTACCCAGCGCCAGTGAATTGGCCGCGCTCATTGCGGCCGAAAAGGCCAACCGGACCGTACCCGCGCACGTCGAGAAGCTGCTCGCTGCCTGCCCGCAAAACACCCACCCGATGGCGATGCTGTCGTCGGCAGTGGTGACCCTCTCGGCGAGCTACGGCGAAGGCGACGGCCAGATCGCCGGGTTGCCAGCCAATCAGCTGCGCCTGATCGCGCAACTGCCGGTCATCGCGGCCTACATCTACCGGCGCAGCCAGGGTCTGGTCTTCGTGCAGCCGGATGCCAGCCGCGAGTACGCCGCCAACTTCTTGCACATGATGTTCTCGGGCACGCCAAAAGCGACCGACGACGCGGCGATAGCGACCGCCATGGACCTGCTTTTCATCCTCCACGCCGACCATGAGCAGAATTGCTCGACCTCGACGGTGCGGCTGGTCGGCTCGTCGCAGGCCGACTACTTCGCGTCGATCGCGTCGGGCGTGTGTGCGCTGTGGGGTCCGCTGCACGGCGGCGCCAATCAGGCGGTCATCGAGATGCTCGACGAGGTCGTGCGCCACGGCGGCAACGTCCAGTGGGCGGTCGGCCAGGCCAAGGAGAAAGGCTCGAACTTCCGGCTGATGGGCTTTGGTCACCGGGTGTACAAGAACTTCGATCCGCGCGCCAAGATCATCAAGGTGCAAGCCGACCTGGTGCTCGGCAAGCTCGGTCAGGACGACGCCCAGCTCGATCTCGCCAAAGGCTTGGAGCAGGCGGCGCTCGCCGACGACTATTTCGTGCAGCGCAAGCTCTACCCCAACGTCGACTTCTACTCGGGCATCATCTACCGCGCGCTCGGCTTTCCGCAGGAGATGTTCACGGTGCTGTTCGCCATCGGCCGGCTTCCGGGCTGGACGGCGCACTGGAATGAGCACAACGCCGGCAAGGCCCGCATTGGTCGGCCGCGCCAGATCTACACCGGAAAGAATGCGCGAGATTTCGTGAAGTTGGCCGATCGGTAGTCGCGCGCGAGGTATTCTCGCACGGCATTGCGCCCCCGCTTCGCTTTGCTACACTCGCCGGCCATGCGTCGCTTGCCGGTCGGTCTTCCAGTCTCGTTGTTGCTGTTGGTCGCCGGCTGTGGCTTGTCTGAGGTCGGTCCTGACCTCGACGCCTGGCAAGCCCACAAGAACGCAATTGCTGCGCAAGACGGCGATTCGACCACCGCTGACGCCGTGCAACCCGATGGCGCGGGCCAGGATCAACCGGCAGTCAGCGACACAGGCGACGCGGGTGCCGAGGCCGGCATTGGCAACCAGAGCGACATCGCCAGCGACCTCGCGGCCGATGCAGCCGATGCCCCAGCCGACGTGCAAGACGCCGACCCGGGCGACGCCGAAG
>CAXRHS010001045.1:0-2265 GCA_964230235.1 Myxococcota bacterium | reverse complement strand
GGCGGTATTGTTCTTGCTCTGGCACCCGCCGACCTTGTCGCAAGCGTCGTCGGTGCACGGGTTGGCGTCGCTGCACGACTTGGTCTTGCCCGGCGCGCACTTGCCATCGGCGCACAGGTCACCCTCCGTGCACGCATCGCCGTCGTTGCAGGGCACGCCACCGATCGGGCTGGCCGTGCAGCCGGTCTTGGGGTCGCAACTGTCTTTGGTGCACGGATTGCCGTCGTCGCAGGGGACCGGTTTGCCCGCGCATTTGCCGCCTCCGCACACCGCGCCGCCCAGGCACTTGTCGTCAAGCGTGCACGGCGCGGCGTTGTCGGTGCCGGTGCAGCCGGTCGCCGGGTCGCACGCGTCGGTGGTGCACACGTTGCCGTCGTCGCACTTGGGCGAGCCGCCGCCCGCGCATGCCCCGCCCTTGCAGCCATCGCCGGTTGTGCAGGCGTTGCCGTCGTCGCAACCGGCGGTGTTTGGCGTGCTGGTACAGATGCCGCTGCCGGCGTCGCAGGTGTCGTCGGTGCACTTGTTGGCGTCGTCGCACGACTTGGTCTTGCCGGCTGCGCATAGGCCGGCCGCGCAGGCGTCGCCGTCGGTGCAGGGGTTGCCGTCGCTGCACGCCACGCCTTCCGCCGCCGGCCCAATGTTGCACACGCCGCCCACGCAGGTCGCGACCGAGCACAACGAGTCGGGCTGGGGACACTGCGCAGGGTCCGTACACTGCGGTCCAGTGTCGGGGTTGGCGTCCGGGGCGGTATCTTGGTTGGCGTCCGGGGCGGTGTCGGCCGCGTCCTCGCTGCCGGCATCGCCGTCTGCCGGCGCCGCGGTATCGGTCGCAGTTGCGTCGGAGTCGTCCTCTGTTTCGACGACAGCGTCGCTGCCGCCGTCCGCAACCGAGTCACTGCCGGCGTCGGTGGCGCTGCCGTCGGCGACATCGCTCGCCGCGGGGTCGGGCACATCGCTGTCGTTGGGGGCGGGTTGGTCGACCGCAGCGGCGTCGGCTACTGCTTGTGCGGTGTCGGCGGGCGCACTGTCAGGTGCAAGGGCGTCGGCCTCCGCCGCGCCATCGACGGCGGCGACATCGGCAGCGGTCACGGTTGCGGTGGCGTCGCTGCCAGGCCCGCCTTGCAGTTCGTCGTCGCTGCAGCCTGCCGCAACAGCAATGGCCACCGCCGCCAACCACCAACGCCGCCGCCCCGCCATCGTATGTCCCTGCCAGATCGGCCGCGCCGACACGGGCGCGTTGGCCCGCAAGATCGCGAATCTCCTTGCCGGTTGTCAACGGATGCGCCGCAGGTCCGCGCAGCGGCTTACAAACGACCATGGGGGCGGTGGCGCGCCATCGCCCGCCGTTCATCCCACCTGCCGTTGACACGCACTCCAACGCGGCCCACGCTTGTCTTCTGCCCTGCGGGCCGGAGCCGCCGATGGTTGCCGCTGTACGCTGGTTGTCGACGACCCCGTTGGTCCTGGCATGCCTGCTGCGGGGCGCCGTGGCCCACGGTGAGCCGATCGCCCCGCCGCACGACACAACGCCCGTGCAAGGAGCGACCGAGCCGACCGCCACCACGGCTCCGCTAGCGCCCGCGTTGGCCCGACCTGCCTGGGCGCGGGTAGACTTCAACTTTGGCAAGGGTTTGCAGGTCGTCGGCACCGATGGCCGTTCGGCGCTGCAGTTGCGCGGTTTTGTGCGTGCGAGGCAAACGCTGTCAATCCGGCCTGAAGACGGCCCGGAGGCCCTGGTCCGCAACGCGCAGTTGCGCCTGGACGGTCAGGCGCTCAAGCCGGGCTTGACCTGGCGAATGCAGTTTGGTCTGTCGCCCACTGAGATGGGGGCGGGTGGTCAGCGGCTTTTGCAAACGGCGTTGCTGCGCTGGACCTGGCCGGTCGGCGTTTCGGTCGCGGTCGGCCGCGCCAAGGTGCCGTTTGGCGCGCAGCGGCTGGCGCACTCCAGTGAACTGCAACTGAGCGACCTGTCGGTGGCGGTGCAAGAACTGCACCTCGATCGCACGACCGGTGTCTTTGTGAACTCACCGCCAGACAGGCTAGCGGACATTTCCGGCATGGTCGCGTTGACCGCTCCGGGTACCTTGTTTGGCTTTCGCGCTCGACTGCGCCCGCTCGGCAGTTTTGACGACACCGTCGAGGGCGATGTGCAGCGCCTGGCTCGACCGCGTCTTGCCGTAGCGGCGAGCGCGGCAGTGGTCATGCGCGCCACCCACAATCTGGCGACGCGCGGCACGGCCTACATCGAACCGTGGACGGAATACT
>CAXRHS010001044.1:0-6036 GCA_964230235.1 Myxococcota bacterium | reverse complement strand
ACCTACACGACGCTCTTCCGATCTACTGGAAGGGCTGGTGCGCTGGGCTGGCAACCTCGCCGCTCAGGGCCTGTTGGATACCGGTTCCCGTATGCCGAATACGCAACTGGAAGCGCCGCAGCCGAGCAGTGCGGCGCCGTCCCTGGACCAGGGCGATTGAGCGCGACAAGGTGGTTGCCACGCTTTCGGCCGCGATCTACGATGGCCGCAGAGGCTGGCGGCGACGGACGACCGCGTTCACCGCACGACCAGCCGGCGCCCATGGAGGCCAGTGAGCGGCATCCAGGCACGGACCCTACGCCCAAAGACCCGGTTCGACTGGCTGGATCTGCGCTGGGTCCGTAGAGAATCCCACGATTTTCCACAACGACCCATCGCCTTCACTGTGGGTTGCAAGCGCGCGACTTTGCAAGTCGACTCGCCGCTCGGCTTTGTGCCCAGGTCGATCGACGTTTTTGCAAGGCTCCGTTGGAGCGCGCGCGATCGCCTCGCTGCCAGTGCCATCCGCCGCGCAATGGTCCATTGGCGTTGTCGCTTGCGCTCGGCCGTGCCGGGTCCGCAGTGCGCATGCCCGCGCGAACCACTTCTCAGCATCCGATTTTGCAGCATTACCGGGCCGCGAAGGCCGCGACCCGGCGTTTCACGACTGGCGAGCGCAGCCGGCACGCGCGGACCCGCCGCGCAAGGTGATCTGGCCATGTTCGCCCACCGCCCGATGGCAGGAGAAGCATGGAGACGCACACGGTTAACCAGGATGAGGCCTTCGAGCTGCTTGAACGCCTAAACGTCGAGCACGCAGCGCTGGAACGTCGCCTGCACGAACTGGACACCTACCACTCGCTGACCCACGAAGAAGAATTGGAGCGCGCACAAGTCAAGAAGCTCAAGCTGCAAAAGAAGGACCAGATCGCCTGGTTGAGCAGCAAGACCGGCATCGCATGACGCTGTCCGTCGTCTTGGCGGACTGGTCTGCGTCCGCGGGCCGCACAACCGAACCTGGGCTGCCAGTCGACCTGTCGCCCAGGCAGACTTTCGCTGTCGCTTGTCCGATTGCCGCGATTGGGCGCGCTTGAACCCTGCGCGCGCGCCAGGCGATTGCAAACCTCGCCTTGGCGTCGCCATCGTGGCTGCGCCGGCCGGTGTCCATGGCGTTGCCCGATTCTAAAGACCTTTCCGCCCGTCGCTTGATCGCGTTGCGCTCGCTGGGTCTACTCGATTCCGGCACCGTGCCTGCCCTGCAATCGGTCGCGGAGGCAGCAGTGTTCGCACTCGGTGCCAGTTGGGGGGCAGTCGTCGCCGTTGATGGCGACAAGGTCGTGGCCAAGGCATGTGCCGGCGCCCCGCTTGCCCGCACGCAGCGGTTGGCAGCCGTCGCAGCCTTCGCCGTGGCCACCGACGCCTTGCACGTCGCGGTTATCGAAGCCGCAACCGACGACGACACAACAGAGTTTGTCGCTGCGATGCCGGTCCATTTCGGCATCGACCTGGCAGTTGGCGCGGTTTGTGTCTGCCACCCGATTGCGGACGCTTTGGCCGGGCCAGGCGTTGCCGCCATGCGTGCCATGTGCCGGCTTGCTGAGCTGGAGTTGTCCGCGCTCGCGCAGCCGCCTGCAGAACCCACCGGCGCGCTCGGCACCGTGGCGCCGCGAATGCTCGGGCCGGCGGATTGCCTGGTCGGTGTCGACGCCGCGGATTGTCTGGTGGCGTGTGCAACTGGCGACGGCGGTCCGTGGCAAGACGTCGCGCGCTACGCCGGCCGGCCGCTGGATCAACTGGGGCAGTTCATCGCCGGCGCTGTGCTGGTCGACGTGATCCGCCGCGCCGTGACGGCGGCAGGGCCGGCGGAGTTTGAGACAAGCGTGATCATCGGGACCACGGTGCGGTCCTTGAGCGTGCGCGCCTGGCAGGGGGCGGCTGGTCAGCACGTCGTGTACTTACGAGATGTTACGGATCTGCGGCTCTCTCAGCTGGCATTGCATCGCCGCGAAGCGCAGATGCACCAAACCGAGCAGATCGCTTCGATCGGTGGCTTCGACGTCGCCTTTCCATCCGGGACTGGCGAGTTCACGCGCCACACCCACCGGATGCTCGACCTGCCGCACAATTTTGCGGGCGACATCTGGCACTTGCTCAACCTGATTGCCCCCGACGCCCGTGAACGGGCCATGGAACAGTTGGAGCGCGCCATCGACGACGGCATGCTCTTTGACATCGAAGCGCCGATCGAGACGCCGGCCGGCCGCCGGTTGCTGGTTCGCTTCATGGGCTTGCCCGAGTACGGCGACGGCGGTGTGTGCGAGCGTCTGACTGGCGCCGTCCAGGACATCACGGCGGCGCGCGCGGTCGAGTTGGAGTCACAAGCCCGCGCAGGCACCTTGCAAGCGATCGCGCTCGCGCAAAGTGAGATGCTGTTGACCGGCAACGCCGAGGTGCCGCTCAACGCGCTGCTGCAAGCGGCGATGCAAGCGACGGGTAGCGAAGCAGGCTTTGTGTGCCTTCGTCGCTCGTTGCCCGATGGTCAGGTCATCATCTCGACCCGCGGGTGGGTGTTTGCTGGCGATGGCCACCGGGACCGCCACACACCGGCCGAGCTAGACCAGCCGCAGGGCGAGCTGTACGACTGCACCTCGGTGCTGGGTCATTCGCTGGCGACCGATGCACCGATTTTTGTGGCCGACAACGAAGATGAGGCAGGCGCGGGCGACCTGCCGCCCCGCGGCGTGCCGGTGCGCCATTTGCTTGCGCTGCCTTTTTGCGTCGCCGGCGAAACGGCGGGCTTTTTGGTCGTCGTCAACCGGCCCGCAGGCTACTACCCGCACGTCGCGCAAGACATGCAGCCGATTGTGCAGACCTGTGCGTCGGTCGTCGCCAGCCTGCACGCCGACGCAGCCCGCGAAGCGGCAACGGCGATGGCGCGCGACGCGGAAGCGCTGTGGCGAACGCTCTTTGAGATGCAGGTCGATGGCATTGTCACCTGCGATGAAGCTGGCCACATCGAGTCGATGAATCCCGCCGCCGAGCGCGTGTTCGGGTTTTCGCCCGGTACCTGGCGTGGCAAGAACGTTTCGGAATTGATGCGCCCGGAAATTGCGGTGCTGCACGACGGCTTCTTGCGGCGGCATGTCGAAACGCGCCTAACCACATCACTTGGCCTGACCAGAGAACTGGAGGGCGTGCGCACGGACGGATCGGTGTTCCCGCTTGAACTGTCGCTGAGCGCGTACCACCACGGCGACAAGTATCGGTTTGCCGGCGTCGTGCGCGACGTCAGCGTGCGCAAAGCCCTCGAAGCCGAACTGCGCGCTCGCCAGGAACTCTTGGAGGCATCAGAGGAAATTGCACGCCTGGGCAGTTGGAGCGTCGATTTGCAAACCGGTCGCGTCGAGGGCTCCGACGAGTTCTTTCGGGTTGTCGGGGTGCAACCAGGCGTCGAACCCAACCACGAGATTCTGCAGTCGGTGATCTACCCGGACGACCTGCCGCGCTTTCTTGAGGCCGTCGCCAAGACCTTCGAAGACGACACCCCGATCAACCTGGACTACCGCAACAAGATGCCCGACGGCAGCCTGCATGACTGCCACGTGCGCGCCAAGCTGGTGCGCGATGCCGATGGGCAACCGCAGTTTTTGCGCGGCGCCACCCAGGACGTCACCGAACTGCGCACGATCGAACGCGAACTGAGGGAACGCGAGGCCTTTCTGCGTCGCTTGACCGACACGGCCGAAGAGGCGATTTGGGCGGCTACGTTGGATGGTGTGACCACGCTGGCCAATCCCAAGTACCTTGAGCTCATCGGAAAAAGTGCCGAAGAGGTGATCGGCCGCCCTGTGACCGAGTACTTGCTGCCAACGGCCGCCGACGCGGTCTTGACTTCGTTGCAACGCCGCGCTCAAGGCATTCGCGAGACCGCCGAAGTCCACATGCAATTTGAGACGGGCCGCGACGTCGACGTCCTGGTTTCGGGCAGTCCGGTCACCGACGAGTCCGGCAAGATTGTCGGTGCGCTAGCGCTGATGACCGACATTACGGCGCGCAAGCGCAGCGAACGCAAGCTGCAAGAGCAGGCCGAGAAGCTGGAGGCAATGAACCGCGAGTTGTCGCAGGCGATGAAGCTCAAAGACAACTTCTTGGCGGCGATGAGCCATGAGCTGCGCACGCCGCTCAACGCCATCCTTGGGCTTTCCGAGGCGCTGCAAGAAGAGGTCTACGGTCCGCTGACCGATCGCCAGCGCAAGTCGCTTCGCACGGTCGAAGAAAGCGGTCGCCACTTGTTGGCGCTCATCAACGATATCTTAGACTTGTCCAAGATTGAAGCCGATCGCCTGACTTTGAACCTGGCAACGGTCGACATCGAGGAACTGTGCAACACCAGCTTGCGCCTCGTCCGCGAGTCGGCGATGCGCAAAGGCTTGACGATAAAGACGGAAATTGACCAGGCTGTCGGTGTCGTCAACGTCGACTTGTTGCGCGCCAAGCAGATTCTGGTCAACTTGCTGTCGAACGCGATCAAGTTCACCGAGTCCGGCGGCGAGGTCGGACTGACCGTCACCGCGGACCGGCAAACCGGCAAGGTGCACCTGGTCGTGTGGGATAACGGTATTGGCATTGCCCCGGAGGACCAAGGTCGGCTTTTCCAGCCTTTCGTGCAGTTGGACTCCACCTTGTCCCGGCAACACGCGGGCACGGGCCTTGGGCTGGCCCTGGTCGAACGGTTGGCGCGCTTGCACGGTGGCGCTGTCGAACTGCAAAGCGCGCCGGCAAAAGGCACGCGGGTCACGGTATCGCTGCCGTGGTCACCGCCGCAGGCCGTGCCCAAGTCAAAGTGGCGCGAGTCTGGCCTGTACGTGACCGGCATGATTCCGACGTTTTCGATGACTGCAGACAAGCCCCGCGTGTTGCTGGTCGACGACAACGCGGCCAACGTCGAGACGGTGCGCGACTACCTGGAAGCGCGCAACTTCCGGGTCGCGGTCTGCCACACCGGCGAGGATGCCCTGCAATTGCTCGCGTCGCTGCCCCAACAAGAGCATCCGCACGTCATCCTGATGGACATCCAGATGCCAGGCATCGACGGCGTCGAAACGACATTGCGTTTGCGCAAGCTGCCTGCCTATGCCTTGACGCCCGTCATCGCGGTGACGGCGCTGGCGATGCCCGGCGATCGCGAGCGCTGCTTGACGGCGGGCATGAACGAGTTCTTGAGCAAGCCGGTGCGGTTGGCGCTGTTGCAGGAGACGATCGAGCGCCTGGTCAGCGCGCTTCGCATGCCAAAGGCGTGAGATCCGCCCGAAAAAAGACGCGATCGTCAATCCTGGCTCGCTGCCAGCCTGCTGGGGCACAAGTACGTGACCCGGCAAGTCGACTCGCTGGTTCCGCGCTGCCCGCTGCCGATGGCTTCGCGAGGGTAGCGGTATCGGTCAGCCCGCTTGTTCAAGCGATCGCAGGACGCGAAACACCCGCACGCCCTGCGCCCGGCCTTTGACCGCTTGGATCCCGCGGTCCTCCAACTCAAAGGCTCCCTGCACGGCTTGAGCCACCGCTTCGGAGACCAGCACCTCGCCCCGGCCCGCGACTTCCTCAAGTCTCGCAGCCAGGTTGACGGCGTCGCCGATGGCCGTGTAGTCCATCAGCCGCTCCGTGCCGACGTTGCCAACCACTGCGTCGCCCAGGTTGATGCCGATGCCAAGGCCGAGATCGGCATAGCGGGTATCTGCCCAACCGCGCAGCACTTCGGAAAACGCAGCCTGCATGTCGAGCGCTGCGCGCACGCAGCGGATCGTATCGTCGGTGCGGGCAATGGGCGCGCCAAAAAAGGCCATCAGGCAGTCGCCAATGAACTTGTCGAACGTGCCACCGTGCGCGAAAAGGGCCTCGGTCAAGGCCAGAAATGTCTGATTGAGAATCTGCACCACCTCTTCGGGCGGGGCAGTCTCCGACACGGCCGTGAACCCGCGAAGATCGGCAAACAGCACAGTCAAGCGCGTCCGCGCCACCCCGAGGCCAGCCAGGTTGGGGTCGCGCAGCAGCGCCTTGGCG